>NZ_LN650648.1:1519836-1823803 GCF_900002575.1 Romboutsia hominis
TCAAAGTTTAGTCCTTTTGATACTGATAAAGCTTGTACTGCAAAAGCTTCATTTGCTTCTATTAAATCTATATCGTCTAAATTTAAGTTTGCTTTTTGAAGAGCTTTTTCTGTTGATGGAACTGGACCATAACCCATTATAGATGGATCAACTCCTGCTGAAGCATAAGAAACTATACTTGCTAATGGTTTTAATCCTAATTCATCACACTTTTCTCTACTCATAAGTATAACCATAGCACTACCATCATTTATTCCAGATGCATTCCCTGCACTAACAGTTCCATCTTTTTTAAATGCTGGTCTTAATTTAGATAATCTTTCTATAGTAGTGTTATGCTTTGGATGCTCATCAGTATCAAATACAATAGGATCACCTTTTCTTTGTGGTATTAAAACCTCAACTATTTCATCTTTAAATCTATTGTTTAATTGAGCTTGTTTAGCTTTTTCTTGACTTAAAAGAGCAAATTTATCTTGTTCTTCTCTAGTTATACCAAACTTTTCTGCTAAATTTTCTGCAGTTATCCCCATGTGGTAATTATTAAATGCATCTGTTAATCCATCATTTACTAAAGAGTCAACAATTTTATTATCCCCTAGTCCATATCCATATCTACCTCTATTTAATAAATATGGTGCATTACTCATACTTTCACATCCACCAGCAAGTACTACATCACAATCTCCAAGAGCTATAAACTGTGCTGCCATACTAACTGCTCTAAGCCCAGAACCACAAACTTTATTTATAGCAAGTGCTGGTGTTTCTACTGGGACATTAGCTTTTATAGCAACTTGTCTTGCTACATTTTGTCCAAGACCTGCACTTAATACATTCCCTATTAACACCTCATCTATTATTTCAGGATTTATATTAGCTCTTTTTATTGCTTCTTTAGCCGCTATACTTCCTAATTCTACAGAACTTACATCTTTAAGTGCTCCACCTAAAGATCCTATAGGAGTTCTAACTGCTGATACTATAACAACTTCTCTCATATTCTTCCTCCCTTGACAATATCAATTATTTTTTTATTTATTTAATGAATTTTATAATTAATTATTGATAATCATAAAATCCTTTTTTAGCTTTTCTTCCTAACATGCCACCTCTAACCATTTTTTTAAGAAGTGGATGTGGTCTATATTTTGAATCCCCAAATTCACTATATAGTACTTCCATTATATTTAGGCATACGTCTAGACCTATAAGGTCACCTAATGCTAATGGTCCTATTGGATGATTTGCTCCTAATTTCATTGCATTATCTATATCTTCTGCACTTGCAATACCTTCTGCAAATATTCCTATTGCTTCATTTATCATAGGTACTAGGATTCTATTAACTACAAATCCTGGTGCTTCAGATACACTTACAGGAGTTTTATTTAATTGTTTACATAATTCAAATATTGTATTGTGGGTTTCTTTTGATGTTAGCATACCGTCTATTACTTCTATTAATTTCATAACTGGTGCTGGGTTGAAAAAGTGCATTCCTATTACTTTTTCAGGTCTATTAGTGCTTATTGATAGGTCTGTTATCGACAATGATGATGTATTTGTTGCAAATATTGTTTCTTCTTTACATATTTCATCTAGTTCTTTAAGTAATTGTTTTTTGATTTGTATATTTTCAACTATAGCCTCTATTACTAAATCACAATCTTTTGCTTCTTCTAATTCTATAGTTGAATTAAGTCTGTTTAATATTTCATTTTTTTCTTCTTCTTTTATCTTTTCTTTTGCTACTTTTCTTTCTAAACTTTTTGTTATTAACTTAATCCCTTTTTCTATACTGTCATTGTTTAAATCTCTAAGTATTACTTGATGTCCATTAGATATAAGTACCTCTGCAATACCACTTCCCATAGTACCGCTTCCTATTACCATTATTCTCATGATATTTCCCCCTATAATGAACTGCTTACTTTTTTATCACAATGTATATTAAATTTTGGATCTCTTTTTTCTAAAAAGGCACTCATACCTTCTTCTTGGTCATAACTTGCAAAGCATAGCCCAAATAGATAACTTTCTAGATTTATAGCATTATCTATATCTATTTCATAACCTTTATTTATGGCATTTTTAGCATATCTTACGGCAAGTTGACCTTTAGATGCAATAAGCTTTGCCATATCTATACATTCTTCTAGTAAAGTTTCATGTGATGTAACTTTATTTACTAGATTTATGTTTAATGCATCTTCTGCTTTTATTATTTGTGCGCTATATATAAGTTCTTTAGCTTTCCCTATTCCAACTATTCTAGATAACCTTTGAGTTCCCCCAAATCCAGGTAATATACCAAGATTGACTTCTACTTGTCCAAATTTTGCTTTTGTGCTTGCTATTCTAATATCACAACTCATAGCAATCTCTAATCCTCCACCTAGGCAAAATCCATTTATCCCCGCTATTATAGGCTTCTCGCAGTTTTCTATTTTTCTAAACAAGTCATTTCCAGTTTTTGAAAATCTTCTCGCTTCTTCAAAATTCATATCTTTCATAGCTTCTATATCTGCCCCTGCTACGAAAGCTCTTCCTTGACCTGTTATTATACCTACATAAATTTCCTCATCTTTTTTGATGATATCAATAGCCATATCTAATTCTTTTAATACTTCTTCATTTAAAGAATTCAAATATTCTTCCCTAGCTATATTAATTATGTATATATTCCCCTCTTTAGTGCAAATTAAATTTTTAAACATATTTTTTCCATCCTTATATCCTATTTACTAATAGTAACACAGATGTCCTATTTCCTCTCTTAGCAATTTAGTAATTTAGTGATTTATAATTACAGCTTTGAACCAAATTTTTCCTCATGTTCTTAATATTCTGCATTTATTTTCATATTCCTTCTTTTATTTTTATTTTTTTACATTTTTAATTTGTAGCTAAAATTTTAGGATAAATATTTTCTTATGTATTATATTCTGTATTTATTTCTATATTCCTTCTTTTATTTTTATTTTTTTACATTTTCTTTTTATAATATATAATATTCTACTTTATTCTTCATATTACCTCTTTATATTTTACATTTTTTGTATATTATTTTTTTTATATATAAGTCAGTATTACATATACTTATAATTATTAATAAGCATCATTTGTTATTAATTAAAAATTTTTATCCTAATATTTATTAATAAATTTTATATATATTATTTTTTATATATAAATATTCTTCGCTTTCTCTTATACTCCTTCTTTTTTATAAAAATTTGTCATATAAAGTTTGAAAATAGACTTTTTTTGAAAATTTTCTATAAATAAGAAAGAGGCTAATCTTTAATTAAGATAGCCTCTTTCTTATTTATAGTATACCTTTTTCTATTTCTTCTTTAACTTTTCCCATTTCTTCAGGAGGTAATTTTTCTATAGTTATACCAGTAGCTGCGTATATTAAAGATATTATAGGATTTATTAAGTTTAAAAATGCAAATGGTAAATAAGCAAATGGGTGAATTCCTAAAGTTACCCACATATAAGCCCCACATGTATTCCATGGGATAAGTGGTGATGTTAGTGTTCCACTATCTTCTAGTGCCCTTGATAAATTTTTTGGATGATATCCTCTTTTTCTAAATTCATTTTTATACATTCTTCCTGGTAAAACTATTGATAGATATTGGTCTCCAGTCGCTAAATTTACTCCTATACAAGATACTATAGTAGCTAAAACTAATCCAAAAGAACCTTTTGCAAATCTCAAAAGTGCACTTGATAGTGCCTCTAGCATTCCCGTTTTTTCAAGTAATCCTCCTAAACTAAGTGCACATAATATAAGTGAAACTGTCCACATCATAGAATCAAGACCACCACGACTTAATAGTGCATCAACATCAGCTACTCCTGTTTCTGATACATATCCATAATGAGCAGCTCCTACTATATCAGTTAAATTAGATCCTTGACAGAAATATGCAAATATTCCACCTAGTAGTGTTCCTATTAATAATCCTGGTATCGCTGGTACTTTACATATGACAAGTATTATTACTAAAATAGGTGGGATAAATAGTATCGGTGATAAAGTATTATATGAATCACTAAGTGTACTTCTTATAAGTTCAATATTTGCCATATCAAGTTCTTTGCCTGCATATTTCATACCTATTATTCCATAAAGTATAAGTGCTATTATAAGTGCTGGTCCAGTAGTGTATATCATATGTTTTATATGTTCAAATAGCTCTGATCCTGCCATTGCTGGTGCTAAGTTTGTAGTATCCGAAAGTGGTGACATTTTATCTCCAAAGTATGCCCCAGATATTATAGCTCCTGCTACAAGTGGAGCTGGCATTCCAAGGCCTTGCCCGATACCAATAAGTGCAATACCAACAGTTCCTGCTGTAGTCCAAGATGATCCAGTAGCAAGTGATACTATTGCACATATTATTGTAGTTGCTGGTAGGAATATTGCTGGTGATAATATTTCAAGCCCCCAATAAATCATTGATGGTACTGTTCCACTTAGTATCCATGTTCCTATAAGTGTACCTACTATCATAAGTATAAGTATCGCCTGCATTGCCATCTTTATAGTTTCAAGTATTGTTACTTCTAACTCTTTCCAGCTAAACCCTAGCCTAAATATTCCAACACAACCTACCACAAGTGAACCTATTATAAGTGGTATATGTGGATCCGCATCGAGTTTTATCAGTGAATATGCTAATACTATAACTAAAAGTATTAATGGTATTATAGATTCTATAAGAGTTGCCTTTCTCTGGGTTTTTGGTTTTGCTTTCAAAATATTCCCCCCTTATTTTTATATTTTATTAATCTATATTAAATTTTCTGAAAATTATACCAATTCTTTAGTTATTTTTAATATATTCATGTATAATAAACTCTATAAATTCTATATTTATAACTTTTATAATATTTAACTTAATAATTCATATCTTTATCTATTTCCTTTGTTTATCTTTAGGAACTACACAAGTTCCAGTAGCTTTACATACAACTATAGGTCTTAGTAATACCTCTCCTGCTGAATCGCTTATATCTGATGCTGATTGTATAACCTTTCTCGCTTCAAAATTCATTTTTCTAGATGTGGTTCCAAAAGATATTAATTCTCCACTAACCTCAATATAGTCTCCTGCATATACAGGTGCTAAAAACTCTATATTGTCATAAGATCTAAATAAGCCTTCATCTCCATCATGCTTTATAAGTATTTCTGTGGCCGCATCTTTAAATAATTTAAGTATCTTTGAACTATCTACTACATTTTTGCCATAGTTAGCATCATTTTTCCCTATCCTAACTCTTATTAAAGACTTCATTTACTTGTCCCCTTCCTTAATTTAATTTTTAACCTTTACTAAATACTATGAAATAGACTTAGATATATATTACATAAACAACTATATATTAATTTGTAAAAAATACTACTTTTGTAACATGTAAAAAAGCACTAAAAATCATAATTATAATTTTTAGTGCTTTTTTACATGTTGATTAACTTATTATTAGTGTCTTATTTTTTATATTCATTATCAGTTTTAGTTTCTTTTTCTGTAGAAATCATTTGCACATAAACTTTAACTCCATCTTCTTTAGTTCTAGCTTTAAACCAGTTTTCTATAGTAGGTATACTTTTACTTAAGGTTTCATCATTTGTATATAGTATAAGTACCGGTACTTCTTTTGAACTATTAGTATCACTAGTTACATATCCTAAATATACTTCTTTTATCTGAGGATAAATAACTTTTATTTCTTTTGATATTTCTTGCACATTTGTATCTTCTTTTATATCACCTGTCTTATTAGATACATTATTATCCTTTATAAATATATTACTTTGATTTTTTATATCAGATATATACTTTTCTATATCAGATATGCTTCCTTCATCTTGCTTTATTATTAAATCCATATCTTTAAATCCATAATTATGTAAATTATTTTCTAAAATTTTAAATTCATTTCTTGATATTTTTTCTCCAATTAATGCTAAAGTTATAGTGTTATTTTTTGTATTTATGTTTTTTTCTATTACATATTGATCTTTTAATTCTGTATTAATAAAAGCATCTAAATTACTTTCATCTATTGTTTCTTGTATCATATTAAGTGCAGAAAATACGCTAGGTATCATAACTATTACAGCTGTAATTAATATAATTCTTTTTACCTTATGTTGTTTTTCATCATCTAAATTAGTTCTAGCTGGTAAATTTAATGCTTTTGTAACTATAAAAGTTGACGTTATTATAAAAAAGCAATTAATAAAAAATAAATATCCTGCACCAAGAAATATATGATAATTTTTAGTAGCAAGTCCATATCCTGCTGTACAAAGTGGTGGCATAAGTGCAGTAGCTATAGCAACTCCCGGTATTACGTTACTAATTTTATTACGAGTTAGTCCAACCATTCCTGCTATACCACCAACAAAAGCTATTATAACGTCCCATATAGTTGGACTAGTCCTTGCTAATATTTCACTACCTGCTGTTGTTATTGGTGTTATTGAAAAATAAAATGTAGATGTTATTATACTTATAAAAACTGATATTGTTAGTATTTTAAAAGCTTCTTTTAATAACTTTAAATTATAAGTACCTACACCATAGCCTATACCTATAATAGAACCCATAAGTGGTGATATAAGCATAGCACCTATTATTACTGCAGTAGAGTTCATATTAAGTCCAACAGATGCTATTATTATTGCACATATTAGTATTATAAAGTTTGCACCGTGTACATTCATTCCTTCTAATATGTTTTCATGTATCTCCTCATTGGTGGCTTGGTTTCTAGTAAATTCATATATAAAATTTTCTTTACTAAATTTCATAAATTTCCTCCTGAGCTATATAATGTCCTATTTAATATATTTAAATTTACTATATTATGGTACAATTTGCAAGTAATTAGATTTCTAATCTATATTATATATATTATTTATAATTTTATTGCCTTCGTAGCTATATAAGTATCTATATATTTTCCTAATATATCATCTTCTATCTTATCTTCATAAAATCCACCTATTACAAAACCTGCTTCAATTTGACCTCCTATTTGACTATAAAGTGTATGCCCAAACTCTAAAGGTTCTTTATTTTTTATAAATTCTTCTAGTTTTTCTTTTGGCAGTTGCTTTATATCTGAATAAGGTATAGTGTTTGCTACTGCTAAATTACCTTTTTCCCATTCATATAAATCGAATATATATACTATAGGATTTGTAAATCCAGCTATTAGCACACCACCCTTTGTAAGTACTCTGTAGCACTCTTTCCAAGTCTTTTCTATATTATCTATAAATGTGTTTGATACTGGATGAAATATAAAATCAAAGCTTTCATCCTCAAATCTTGATAAATCTCTCATATCACCTTGTTCTAAATCTATTTTAAGATTATCTCTTTTACTTACAAGCTCATCTTTTAATAGCTGTTCTTTGCTATTATCAAATACGGTTACATTTGACCCTAGTGCAGAAAAAATTGGTCCTTGTTGTCCTCCACCACATGCTAGGCAAAGTACCTTTTTATCCTTTATGTTCCCTATCCACTCTTTAGGTACTAATTTTGTTGGTGTTAATAATAGTTTATATTCTCCATTTCTTGCTTTATCTACATCTTCACTACTTACAGGCATTGTCCACTTATTTCCTTTTTTAACCTCATTATCCCAAGCATTACTATTATATTTTAATATATCCATATATCTCCCTCCTCTATTATAATTACTAACAATTCCTATAATTTTTCTCATCAAATTTTTTAAATTTATACAATTAAATATAAATACCATATTTTAACTAAAAAAGGATATCTCTTTTAATTCTTAAAACTTTTAGAGATATCCTTCGTCTACTAAATATATTTATCCAAATAAACTAAGAAGTATTCCTGCCGCTACTGCTGAACCTATAACTCCAGCAACATTTGGTCCCATCGCATACATAAGTATGAAATTGCCTGGATTTTCTTCTTGTGCTACTTTATGAGCAACCCTTGCAGCCATAGGAACTGCTGATACTCCTGCTGCTCCTATAAGTGGATTTACTTTATCTTTGCTAAATTTATTCATTAATTTTGCAAATAATACACCTGATCCAGTTCCTATACTAAATGCTATTATACCAAGTACAAATATTTTTATAGTTTGCATGCTTAAAAATATTTCTGCCTCTGCTGATGCTCCAACTGCTAATCCTAAAAATATAGTTATCATATTCATTAAAGCATTACTTGCAGTATCTGATAATCTATCTGTAACCATACACTCTTTAAGTAAATTTCCAAACATAAGAAGTCCTATCAATGTAGCTGCTGATGGCAATAATAGTGATACTACTATTGTTACTGCTATTGGAAATATTATTTTTGTTTTTTTAGACACCAACTTTGATTGTGTCATAACTATACTTCTTTCTTCTTTAGTTGTTAAAGCTTTCATAATCGGTGGTTGAATAATTGGTACTAGTGCCATATAAGAATATGCAGCAACTGCTATAGGTGCTAATAAGTGAGATGCTAACTTTGTCGTTAAGTATATTGCAGTAGGTCCATCAGCTCCACCAATTATTCCTATTGATGATGCTTCAAGCCCAGTAAATCCTAAGAGTAATGCTCCTATAAATGTAAAGAATATCCCAAATTGAGCTGCTGCTCCTAGTAACATGGTTTTAGGATTTGCTATTAATGGCCCAAAGTCTGTGCATGCTCCTACACCTAGAAATATTAGTGGTGGAAATATTCCAAGCTTTGCACCTTGATATAAATAATGTAAAAGTCCTCCTGGTGATTTAGTATTTATAGTTCCATTTATAGCTTCATTTGTTAATTCTAAATTACTAATTGATGATATTGGCCCATTCATAACACCTGCCAACGGAAGGTTTGTAAGTAACATACCAAAAGCTATGGGTACTAATAATAATGGTTCAAATTCTTTTGCTATTGCTAAATATAATAAAATACAAGCAATAAAAATCATAATTATTTGTTGCCATGATATATTAACAATCCCCATAGATGAAATAAAATTATTTATAACTTCTATCACGGGTAAGTCCCCCTTTTTCTATTCTAGGAAATTGTAATTTTCCCTATTCTGATAAGTTTGATTTTACGTACTATAAAAACTCTCCTCTATCTTAATCTTTTGCTCAAATTATATGTAATATAAAGTATTTGTAGTTTTATTATAATCTAAAGTACTATTTTATAGATAAAAGTATATCTCCAACACTTACAGATGCTCCTTTTGAAACATTAACAGATGTAACTGTTCCGTCAGAATCTGCCATTATTTCATTTTCCATTTTCATAGCTTCAAGTATTAATAAAACTTGACCTTTTTTTACACTATCTCCTTCTTTGACTTTAACATCGCATATAGTTCCTGGCATTGGAGCATTTACTTGACCAGAACTATTTGAGGCTTTAGGTGATGATTGAGCTTTATTTTGTACTTTAGATGCTTTATCTATTTGGTGTGTACTTTGTGCTTGTGGTACTTTTGAAATATGACTCGCTACGCTACTTAGTTCTTCTACTTCTACTTCATATGTATTTCCATTAACTGTTATATTATATTTTTTTATCATTATTAAACTCCCCCTGCTACTTTATTTAGTAGTACTTTTAGTCATTCTTTCCCAATTTGTTTTTGAGTTATTAGTCCTAGATATTTTTCTTACTATTATATTATTTGTACTATTTCCAGTTGAAGCTGCTATTGCTGCAGTTATTACGGATACTAATTCTTCTATACTTTCATCTTTTTTAAATTCATTACTTTCTGTCATAGTTTCTTTCTCAGTACTATCCTTAAGCTTAGCTTGTGATTTTTCACTTTGAAGTAACTTTATTATAGCTGTTATAACTAATAAAATTATAAAAACTACGCTCATAGACAGTAATGCTACACTAACACCTGCTAATAATGTTTCTCCTATTGATAATGTTATTGTAGGATCTTTTAAAGTTTCTAATAATTGACTAATATTCATATATTACCACCTTCCTATAAAGGTATATTTCCATGTTTTTTAGGCGGTCTTTCTTCTCTTTTAGATGATAATGTATCAAGTGCATCAGCTATTCTTACTCTTGAGTATGCAGGTTCTATTACATCATCTAAATATCCTCTTTCTGCTGCTTTGTATGGAGTTGCAAACTCATCACTATATTCATTTATCTTAACTTCTCTCATTTCTTTAGGATTTTGGGCATTTTTTATATCATTTTTAAATATTATATTTGCTGCACCACTTGGTCCCATAACTGCAACTTCAGCACTTGGCCAAGCAAGTACCATATCTGCTCCCAGATCTTTTGAACACATAGCAAGATATGAACCACCATAAGCTTTTCTAGTTATTAAAGTTATTTTTGGTACTGTAGCTTCACTATATGCATAAAGCATTTTTGCACCATGTCTTATTATCCCTCCATACTCTTGAGATGTTCCTGGTAAAAATCCTGGTACATCTACTAATGTAATTATCGGAATATTAAAAGCATCGCAAGTTCTTATAAACCTTGCACTTTTATCTGATGCATTTATATCAAGTGATCCTGCCATAACTTTTGGTTGATTTGCAATTATACCAATACTTTCTCCGTTTACTCTTGCAAATCCAGTTATCATATTTTGTGCAAAATATGGTTGGACTTCATAGAAATCACACTCATCTACTATTTCATATATTATTTCTTTCATATCATATGGATTTTTGGCATCATCTGGAATTATGCTGTTTAATATATCATTTTTTCTATTGGCATCATCTATTGTATCTATTATTGGAGCTTTCTCTGAGTTGTTTGATGGTAAAAAACTAAGCAGTTTTCTTATTTGTTGTATACAATCCTCATCGTTATTTGCTATAAAGTGAGCTACTCCAGAAGTAGTATTATGAGTAGATGCTCCACCTAAACTTTCAGCACTAACTTCTTCACCTGTTACTGTTTTTATAACCTGTGGACCTGTTATAAACATTTGACTAGTTTTATCTACCATATATATAAAATCTGTCAGTGCCGGTGAATATACTGCACCTCCTGCACAAGGACCCATAATTGCAGATATTTGTGGTACTACCCCCGATGCTATTGTGTTTTTATAAAATATCTCTCCGTATCCAGCTAATGCATCAACGCCTTCTTGTATTCTAGCTCCTCCTGAATCGTTAAGCCCTACTACTGGAGCTCCAACTTTAAGTGCCATATCCATAACTTTGCCTATTTTTTTAGCATGCATCTCACCTAAAGACCCACCAAGTACTGTAAAATCTTGTGCAAATGCACAAACTAATCTCCCCTCAACTTTACCATATCCGCATATTACACCTTCACCTGGTACTTCTTGTTTTTCCATACCAAAATTTGAACATCTATGTTTTACAAATGCATCTAATTCAACAAAAGTATTTTCATCAAATAATAAATTTAATCTTTCTCTTGCAGTTAATTTTCCTGATGCATGTTGTTTATCTATTCTCTTTTGCCCACCTCCTAGTTCTATCTTACTTCTTTTTTCATAAAGTAGATTTAACTTTTCTTGTGACACAAAACCACCCCCAAAACTTTAGTTAATGTATTAAATGGTAAAGCAAATTTTATTTTCTTTCGCTTAGCTCAAGTAACACTCCATCAGTTCCTTTTGGATGACAGAAAGCTATTTTTGCATTTCCTGCTCCATATCTCGGTACTTCATCTATCATTTTATACCCTTTAGCTTTAACTTCTTCTATTGCTTTTTCTATATTATCTACTCTTATTGCTACGTGTTGTATTCCACCGCGTCCATTATTTTTATCTATAAATTTAGCTATAGGTCCATCTTCAGTAGTTGATTCTAGTAATTCAAGTTCAGTATCTCCAACTGGTAAAAATGCTACTCTGACTTTTTGTTCATTTATAATTTCTGTACCTTCACAATTTATTCCTAATACATCTTCATAAAATTTTAAACTTTCTTCTAAGTTATTTACAGCTATCCCCACATGATCTACTTTTAATATTTCCATAGTTTCCTCCTAATCATTAATTATCTTTTCAACTAATATATCGCTAAGCGAATATATATCTATTTCCTTAGTTATAGTTTTATCTAAAAGCTCATTGACTTCGTTTGTATATTCTAGTTCTTTAACGAGCTTTGAAATCTTTCTTTGTACTAATTCTTTTACTTCTAATTTGTTTCGCTCAAATCTTTTTTTAGTTAGTTCGCCACTACTTTCTAAATAATTTTTATGCTTTATTATATTTTTAAAAGTAGTATCTATACCTTCTCCAGTTTCTGCTACACATAAGTTTACCGGTGGTCTAAATTTCCAATCTTTTTTAAAATCAAGCATCATTTCTATTTCTAAGGCTGTTTTTTTCGCTCCATCCTTATCAGCCTTATTTATAACAAATACATCTCCAATTTCCATAACACCAGCTTTTATTGCTTGTATATCGTCTCCAAGACCTGGAACCATAATCATAAGTGTAGTGTCAGAGTTTTTTACTATATCGATTTCCGATTGCCCAACTCCTACAGTTTCTATAAATATAAAGTCACACCCATAAGCATCAAGTATTTTTACAGCAGATTGTGTTGCATTTGATAGACCACCTAGGCTACCCCTTGTCCCCATAGACCTTATAAATACACCTTTGTCTAAGCTTAAATCATTCATTCTTACTCTATCTCCAAGTATTGCTCCTTTTGTAAAAGGGCTTGTTGGGTCTATTGCAATTATACCGACTTTGTTTCCTTTACTTCTTATGTGTTTTACTAACTTATCCGTCATTGTAGATTTTCCTGCACCGGGAGGGCCTGTTATTCCCACTATATAAGCCCTTCCAGTATATTTATATATTTCTTTTAGGTACTTTTCATATCCATTTATTTCATTTTCTACAATAGTAATAAGCCTAGCACAATCCCTTTTTTTACCTTCTATAACTTTTTTTACTATATCACTCATAATTTCACCTTTATTATAATTCTCTTTTGAGATTTTCTTTTATAAACTCTATAGTAACTGTTGTTGGAGTTCCTGGTGTAAAAATTTGTGCTATACCTTTTTCTTTTAAAAAAGGTATATCTTCTTCTGGAATAACGCCTCCACCTATTACCAAAATATCGTCTGCCTCTTCAGATCTTAATAATTCTACGACCTTTGGTAATAAATGATTATGTGCACCAGATAGTATGCTCATAGCCACAACATCTACATCTTCCTGGATTGCAGCTTGAACTATTTGATATGGAGTTTGACGAAGGCCTGTGTATATAACTTCCATCCCTGCATCTCTTAGTGCTCTAGCTATTACTTTAGCTCCCCTGTCATGTCCATCTAAGCCTGGTTTTGCAACTAATACTCTTATTGGTCTCATTTGTATTCCTCCTTAAATCACTATATCATTACCGTTTGTTTATATTCACCAAATTCAGCTCTCATAACTTTGCATATTTCCCCTAATGTGGCATAACTTTCTACTGCATCTAGTATATATGGCATTATATTTTCATTGGAGTTACAAGCTTTTCTTAAAGCTTCTAAGTTTTTTTGTACTTTTTCATTATCTCTACTCTCTTTTAATTTTCTTATCTTTTCTTTTTGTCTTTCACCAACCATAGGATCAACCTTGAGAAGTCCCTTTGGAGCTTCTTCTTCTATCTGGAATTTATTTACTCCAACTATTATTCTTTCATTATTTTCTATTTCTTTTTGATATCTATATGCACTATCCATTATTTCTTGTTGAATAAATCCTTTTTCTATGGCTTGTGGTGCTCCTCCTAAGTTGTCTATTTTATTTATTAATTCTAAAGCCTTTTGTTCTATATTATTAGTTAAGCTTTCTACATAATAAGAACCAGCTAGTGGGTCTATGCTATCTGCTACTCCACTTTCATTTGCCACTATTTGTTGCGTTCTAAGTGCTACTCTTACTGAATCTTCTGTTGGTAGAGCTAATGCCTCATCTTTTGAATTAGTATGAAGTGATTGTGTTCCTCCAAGAACTGCTGCTAATGTTTGAATTGCTACTCTTACTATATTATTTTCTGGTTGTTGTGCAGTTAGTGTACAACCTGCCGTTTGGGTGTGAAATTTAAGCGACCATGATTTTGGATTTTGTGCATTAAATCTTTCTTTCATTATTTTTGCCCATAATCTCCTTGCTGCCCTAAACTTTGCAACCTCTTCTAATAAATTATTATGTGCATTAAAGAAAAATGATAATCTTGGCGCAAAATCATCAACATTAAGTCCTGCTTCTATAGCAGAATTAACATAGGCTATACCATCAGCTAAAGTAAATGCTACTTCCTGAACTGCATTTGCTCCAGCTTCTCTTATATGATACCCTGATATACTTATAGTGTTCCATTTTGGTACCTCTTTTGAACAATACTCAAATATATCAGTTATTAGCCTCATAGAAGGCTTTACAGGGAATATATAAGTTCCTCTTGCTACATATTCTTTTAATATGTCGTTTTGAATAGTTCCTCTTAACTTATTAGCACTTACACCTTGCTTTTTGGCTACTGCTATATACATTGCAAGAAGAACTGATGCTGGTGCATTTATAGTCATCGATGTTGATACTTTATCTAGTGGTATTGAGTCAAATAATATTTCCATATCAGCTAATGAATCTATACAAACTCCAACTTTGCCTACTTCACCTTCAGATATATCATCATCTGAGTCATATCCCATTTGAGTTGGTAAATCAAATGCTACTGAAAGTCCCATAGAACCTTGTTCTATTAAATATTTGTATCTTTTGTTTGATTCTTCAGCAGTTGCAAATCCAGCATACATTCTCATAGTCCAAAACTTACTTCTATACATTGTAGGTTGAACACCTCTTGTAAATGGATATTGCCCTGGATAACCTAAATCTTTTTCATAGTCCATATTTACATCAATTGGTGTATATAGTCTTTTTACTTCTTCTCCTGTATCAAATGTAAATATTTCTTTTCTTTCTGAAAATTTACTTAAACTCTTATTAACCTTATTTTCTTCCCATTTTTTTAAGTTTACTTGTATCTCATCTTTGTTATTTGTCATAAGCTTCCCCCCCTATACCTAATTAATAAAATTAAAATATTTTAATATTTTATTAAACTTTTAATTTATTTTGATAGTGAAATTCCTCTTTCAAAAGCTTTTTCATTTAATTCTTCTGTTCCTTTTGGAACTCTACTTAACATAGATTTTTTTACTTGTTCTGTATCTATTTCTGGTATCATATTGCATATTACTCCAAGTGCTACCATATTAGCTACCATTTCTTTTTTTAATTCATACTTGCTTGTATATATAATAGGTAATTTTAATACCTTAATTTTATCATCATTAATTATATCTTTCTCATCAATAGAAGAATCTAAAATTATAATTCCATTATTTTTTACTGTGTGATAATATTCATCAAATGCCTTTTGTGTTAAACATAATAGCATGTCAGCTTTTCTTACCTTTGGAAAATTTATCTCTTCATCACTTACTATTACTTCAGCCTTACTAGCTCCCCCTCTAGCTTCAGGCCCATATGATTGGGTTTGTACTGCATTTAGATTTGAAAGTATAGAGCCTTCTGCAAGTATAACACCTGCTAGAATAAGTCCTTGACCACCAGAACCACTAAGCCTAACTTCTTTTCTCATAATATAATCTCCTTATACTTACTTGAATTTATTTAAAATTTTTTCATATTCCTCAGTATACTCTGGCATAACACTATCTTTAAATACTCCATAAAATGATTTATTCTCTAATTTTTCTTTGGGTAATTTATCTTTAATAGATACATCTAAATAATTTTCTTTTAATAAATTCATTAAGGATACTGCTGACCATTTCTTATTTTTTCTTCCATAGTATGTTGGACACAAACTCATTCCTTCTATTAAAGAAAATCCTTTATGATTTATTCCTTTTTTAATATAATCTATCATTTGCTTTGCATGATATGCTGTAGCCCTTGCAACAAATGTAGCTCCTGCTCCTATTGCTAGCTCACATATATCAAAAGGTCTGTCAATATTTCCATATGGTGCTGTTGTGGATAAATCATTAGTGTTAGTAGTTGGAGAGTATTGACCGCCTGTCATTCCGTATATATTATTATTAAATACTATTGCTGTTATATCTATATTTCTTCTACAAGCATGTATTAAATGATTTCCTCCTATTGCACTACAGTCACCATCACCAGTTATAACTACAACATGCATATTAGGACTTGCAAATTTTACACCTGTTGCAAATGGCAATGCTCTACCGTGAGTAGTATGAAGTGTATTAAAGTTTAAATATCCAGATGCCCTTGATGAACATCCAATACCAGATACTATACAAACATTTTCCTTAATAAGACCTAACTCTTCTATAGCTACAGCTATAGATCTCATTAATATCCCATGACCACATCCAGGACACCATATATGTGGCAGTCTATCCATTCTAAAATTATTTTCTATGACTGTACTAGGCATCTTTTTACCTCCAATATTTTATCTACAATTTCTTCTGGAGTTATAATATCTCCATTATATTTGTTGATTCCATAAATATTACAGTCTTTTGAACTTACCCTTTCTACTTCTAACCTTATTTGTCCACTATTTAATTCAGGTACATATATATTTTGAACTTGCTTACTTATTTCTCTCATCTTTTCTTCAGGAAATGGCCATACCGTCTTTATACTTAAAAGTCCAGCTTTTATGCCTTCTTCTCTTAGTATATTTACTGCATCTTTGCTACATCTACTCATACATCCAAAAGTAACTATAAGTTCTTCACAATCTTTTGTTTTATATTCCTCATATATTAATATGTCATCTAAGTTACATTCTATCTTTCTTATAAGTCTATCCATTAATATTTTTGTTTTCTCTATGCTGTTAGTTGGAAACCCTACGTCATCATGCATAAGTCCTGTTACATGATATTTATAACCATCTGTAAAATTTGCCATAGGAGGTACCAAGCAATTTGAATCATAAGCCTTATAGTCTTTTTTAGATGCTGTAACTTTTATTCTATCTATCACTTCTAATTCATTTATTTCTGGTATTTCTACCTTTTCTCTCATATGTCCTATAACTTCATCTAAAAGTAATATAACTGGGGTACGGTATTTTTCTGAAAAGTTAAATGCTTTTACTGTCATATCAAATGTGTCTTTAACGCTTATTGGAGATAATACTATTATTGGATGGTCACCATGAGTTCCCCACTTAGCTTGCATTAAATCACCTTGCGCTGGAGATGTTGGAAGCCCTGTACTTGGACCACATCTTTGAACATCAACAATAACACATGGTACTTCAGCTAAACATGCATACCCTATATTTTCTTGCTTTAGAGAAAAACCTGGTCCACTAGTAGCTGTCATTGATTTTAGTCCTGCAATTGATCCTCCTATAGTTGCAGCCATAGATGCTATTTCATCTTCCATTTGAATAAACTTACCTCCTACTCTTGGAAGCATAAACGATGAAATTTCTGCTATTTCAGTAGATGGTGTTATAGGGTACCCTGCAAAAAATTTCATACCTGCATAAAGTGCCCCATGTACACAAGCTTCATTTCCTTGTAATAACTTTACTTTCCTAGACATATTCTCACCTCTTTAATCCTCAGAAGTTTGTGCTATATATATAGCATAATCTGGGCATCTAAGTTCACATAATCCACAAAAAATACAATCTTTTTCTTTTTGTATTTGTACCTTACTATTTTCTAGTTTTAATACATCTTTCGGACAAAATTCCACACAGATTCCACAACTTTTGCACCACTTTTCGTTTAGCACAAGTTTCTTACCAGGCAATATTCTCCCTCCCCTTATAGTCTTAATGTTTGAAGATATTAAATATATATTTCTAATTATCTTTTATAGTTTCTAATATTTTTAACTCTCACTCTATTCCTATATATTCTTTTGGATTGCTGTATATTCTTTTATCTCGAATAAATATGAAGTAATTCAAAAGAATACCATCTTAACTTTTACTAAAATAATAATACATAATATAAGGTAAAAATTTTAAATATATTTATAGCAACTTTTTATTTTTATAAAATTAATTAACTTATGTTTTCTATATACTTAGAATAAAAAAAATACCATCAACATAAATTTATGCTAATGGTATTTTTATATGATTAAACTTATACTATTTATTTTCTAATTCATTAACTCTTTTCTCTAAATTAGAAATTTTACTATTTATTAATACTTTCTTTTCTTTATATTTTTTTATAAATTTATATATAGCAATAGGAATTAATATCCATATTAATATATTAAATACTTGGAAAAAAATTCATATGTAATAGACATAAACTCCTCCCGTACTATTTCCAATTTTTAACCGATTCTTCGTAATAATTTATAAGTTTAGGATGAGATAAAGTATTAGTATCAATACTTTCAATATCGATAACTTCATCCTGTGCAAAATTGAACATACTCTCAATAGAACCCTTGTTTAAATACTTGGTACTTACATTAACCTTAATATCATCCAAATTCAACTCTTGTTTTGAAGAAAGATTAAATCCCCATTCTCCAAAAGATGGCACTTGCACATGATATGGATATACATTAAAATCCTCAGATTTTAAAGTTTTATTTATACTCCAAAATGCTTTTCTAGCGTAATATGGGCTAGTGGATTGAACGGTCATTACTCCATTTTGAGTTAATGCATTTTTACATAGTCTATAAAATATATTAGTATATAATTTATTTAAACTATCATTGTTAGGGTCTGGCAAATCAACTATTATAACATCATAAACCTCTTTAGTATTTTCTAAAAATTCAAAAGCATCTTCATATACCAAATTTACTTTTTCACTAGATAAAGAGTTTTTATTAATCTCAGTTATAAGTGGGTTTGTTTTACACAAATCTACCATCTCTTTATCTATGTCAACTAAAGTAATATTTTTAATATCATCATACTTTAATAACTCACGAACTGCAAGTCCATCTCCTCCGCCTAGTATCAATACATTTTCATGATTTTTAACTATTCCCATAGGTATATGAACTAATGCTTCATGATATCTATATTCATCTTTAGATGAAAACTGTATGTTCCCATTTAAATATAACCTTAAATCATCCTTGTGTCTTGTCATAACAATCTTTTGATACTGCGTTTGATTTGATAATACAACTCTATCACGATATAGTGAATTTTCAATACTTTGAGATATATTTTCAGAATATAATACTCCTAAAAACATAAATACTAATGATATATATGAGACTATCTTAAACGTTTCAATATTTTTTATATAACTTTTATAATTATGAATTATAACTATAGCTATTACTATGTTTATCGTTCCCACTAAAAAAGATGTAGCAAAATACCCTAAAGTAGGAAGTAAAAATAATGGGAATAAAAGTGAGCCGATAAGTCCTCCTATATAATCAAAGCTAAATACATTTGATAAAGTTACTCTTAAATTATCACAATTTTCCTCTATAATTCTTGTAAGTATAGGAATTTCAAGTCCTACTAAAGTTCCTATTAGAACTATCTGTATATACATAATAAATTCACTAGAAGCTATATATACATTGGATAAAAATAGTATTAATGAAGATATTCCTCCTAGTATACCGACAGCTATTTCAACAAATACAAAAAAGTCAAATAGGTTCTTTTTAACATATTTTGAAATATGAGAACCTACTCCCATAGCACACATATAAAGCCCTATTGTTATAGAAAACTGCTTTATACTATCTCCTAATAAGTATGAGCCTACAGCACTTATTAAAAGTTCATACACTATCGAACAGCCTGATATTATAAGTGTTGTAAGCATTAAAATCTTGTAATTAAATTTATTATTTACCATTACTGTATAGCACCACTAATTAGTATAGCAAGACCTATAAATATTCCTGAAACCATAAGTCCTGCTGCACTATTTCCATTTCCAATTTCTTCATTTAGGTTATATTTTTTATTAAATACTAACATTGATAAGTAACCTAATATACAAAGTACTATTCCAAGTACAAAGTATATAACTGTTGAAGTTAAATCTTGTAGTATTGTTGTATTTGTATTTTGATTAACTGGAGATGCTATAACACTTCTTAAAAGTATTCCTACTGCTATTGATGATGCTGCACTTATATATCCTACTGCTTTATTTCCTCTTTTTATTTCTGTTGGAAAGTGACAAGGTATAGCCAAGTCTACTAAAAAGTTTCCAACTAACATAAGTATAAAACCTATTACTGAATAGATTATCGTTCCTAAAATACCTTCCATATATTCCTCCTATTATTTACCACTACTAAGTCCACCACCAGATGATGTTCTTGAAAATACACTACCTCTTTTAACACTTTGATTTGAAGTTTGTAGTTCTCTGTATTTATTATTAAAATCTTGAGAGACTATGTTTCCTTTATAAGTATTAAATGGAGATATTCTTCTTTTGTATTTGCTGTAGTCATTTCTATATCCAAATGTATAATAAAAATCTCTATAATATACATTTGATGAAGAGTGACTTGTATTATATAGATCATTGTTGCTAACATACATATATTCTCTAGGACATACTTGTATATATGTCTTATCATCCATCCCTATATAAACTACAGCATATTCATCCTTTGTAAGTATAGCCACACTATACTCATCATCACTACTTTGAACTTCTTCTATTAAAGTTGTTGCTTTATCTATTATATCTTTTGCTGATTCATCCATGGACATAGATGTATAATATACATCTGCTTTTAGTTTACTATTAGCATCTGAAGTTATAGATGTGTAATAAGTATATTTTGATGAGTTATTTTTAAAGTAGTTTTGTATAAAATTTTTATCACTTATAAACATATATACTATTAATATAATTATAGGTATTGAAAGTAATAAAGCATATTTTAGATATTGCACTTTTTTCTGTTCTTTTTTAGGATTGTTTTCTTCTATGTAATCATCTTGTAGTATTTCTATATTATCTACTTCAATGCTTTCACAATAGGTAACTTCATCCTCCCAAATTTCTACTGAAAATATTTTTTTAGATTCTTTATGTTCATATTCTTTAAATACTACTTTTTCATATAAATCTACATCTGCTTTATAAAAGTTTGTAACTTCTGCTTTTAAGTCTTCTTTTAATTTGTATCCCGACTTGTATAATGTGTTTTCTGATTTTTGATGGGTTTCTTTAAATAAATATAAATAATCATAACTTATTCCAACACTTAACCATAATACGCTATTATTATCGCTTAAAATTTCGTATTCTATAAAAGTTGAACCTTCTTCATCTTTGTATACTATATAAGAAATTATTTTATATACATTAGATTTTATTTTTATCCTTTGCCCTATTTCTAATTGCCTAAAACTAGCATTAACCATAATTTCACCCCCCTATTTTACATATTTTACCATATATTTATTATATCATATAAAAATTTCATTTTTTAAGATTTGTATACAAATTTCTCTTTATATATCCATATTTGTTATTTAAGTTTTTTAATGTTAGATGCACTTTAAAATATCCCATATAAGCAAAACTTATATGGGATATTTTAATCATAATTATTATATATTTTACATTAACTATTTCTACTTCTTTTTTGTCTATGTATATTCTCACATAATAAACTTTCATCTAGTCCACCTCTATAATAGGCTATTATAGTTTCTAAATCTATATTAGTTTCTTCTATAATTATTTTAACCTCATATATAGTTGGATTTTCAAACATTTGAAGTATTTCTAATTCCTCTTTAGTCAATTTTAGACCTTCTTTCTTCAATAATTATATATATATTTATACTTTTAATAACTATTATTTATGTATTATTCTTATCTGTAATTATACTCCTATATATTAATTTAAAACACTTTTATTTTTTATTTCTAATTTAAATAGTAGTTAACATAATAAGATTATGGTAATAAATTATTATTATTAATTTTTATATAATTAAATATTAATAATAATATAAATTTACGAGCGAATTTATATGATAATCATGTATTAAAAATTTAAGTATTTTATATCTACTAGGAATATACCTTTTATATTTTTATATTTCTTCAATACTATACTTATGTCTACCTAGATTCCATTTGATTCTTGTGATTCTTCATTTTGTACTAGTGGTGTGCATTCTATGGGGTTGTATCAACAATTGCATTCATATTTTCCTATATCCTTTAAAATACCATCTATAAATTTGTCTTTATTCACTGCTATAGATAAATATTTTCTTTTAATTCACTTTACCATACGTTTTACTTAAATTAAGGCATACTTGTAGGTCTAGTATTATCCATTATTTATCCTTTGGCTGGTAATCTTATATGCTATATCGTTATTTGTATATTTAAGTAGTAGTATAACTAATTTTTTAGTTGTTTATTTTATAATTAATTTCATCTATTCCACTCCCGATTGCTATGTATATAAGATTAACTCCTTAAGAATATTGGCCCTGTTACTTGACAAAAATAATAAAAATATACATAATAGTACTATAAAGTATCAATAAGTACTAATCAGTACTATTAGTTTCTAAGAGGTGATTTATGAGTAGTAAACAAGAAGTTATTATGCAAGTGGCTCAAAAATGTTTTAATAAACAAGGATTAAAATATACATCAATAGATGATATTGTAAAAGAATGTAAGATATCTAAATCTACATTTTATAAGTATTTTGCGACTAAAGAAGATTTAGTTTGGGAAATGTTAATCTATTCTAATAAAAAATTTTCTAATGCATCTATATTGATAGACACAGATAATACAAAAACACCACATGAAAAATTAAAAGAAAAAATAAAACTTGTATCTGATTATCTTAAATATAACTATTCTTTTAATGCACACATTCTAGGAGAATTTTCAGAAATTAAGGGTAATTCTTTAATAGAGATAAGAAATAACTTAAGATCTAATATAATAAACTGTTATAAGACCCCTTTAATATTAATTTATGGTGAAGAAATAACTCCTTTTATATGGGAGTTATTATTTGTTATAGATAGCTTAATTCATGAATTTAATCTTGTAATGAAAATGAATAAAAGAAATATTAGTGAAGAATATATTTTTGAATTTATAACTAGACAAATAGATTTAAATATAAAAAATCTAAGATACAACAAAAGTATTATAAATGAAAATATATTTTACTCTATAGATGAAATTGGTGAAAGCAATTATAAAGATTCTCTAAAAGATGTTTTTTTAAATGTAGTATATTCTATAAAAGAATGTATTAAATTAAATGAAAACGAAAAACTATCTGAAGCAATTACAAAAATAGAAGAAGAATTTAATTTAGGTAATTATAATTCATTGACTATGCATGCTATGATAGCATACTTAGAAAAGCAAGATTCTCTAAAAGAATATGCAGCTAAATTAAATAGATTGATATCTAAGTTAGGAGATGAAATAATAAATGGAGAATAAAAGATTAAGGAATTTAATAGTTTCAGCGCTAATGCTAGGTTCATTTTTAACAGGGCTTAATCAAACTGTACTAACTTCAGCACTACCTAGTATAATGCATGATTTTTCTGTAAATGCAGATACAGCTCAATGGCTAACATCAATTTATATGCTTGTTTTAGGTATTATGATACCCTCAACTGCATATTTAATAAGTAATTTCTCAACTAAAAAGCTATATATTAGTGCTATGTTGCTATTTTCTATTGGATGTACGATATCTATATTTACAAAAAACTTTTCATTGCTAGTTGTGTCTAGAGTCTTTCAAGCGATGGCTTCCGGAATAATAATGCAATTAGTTCAAGTTGCAATGCTAAACCTATACCCTAAGGAAGAAAGAGGAGCTGCCATGGGTATGTATGGTTTTGTTGTTGGTGTTGCTCCAGCAATAGGACCAACATTAGCTGGGTATGTAATAGATAACTTTGGATGGAGAGTTTTATTTTATGTTCTAGCTTTTATTGCAGTATTAGATATGATATTTGCACACTTTACATTAAAAAATATTACAGAAATTAAAAAATCTAAACTTGAATTCATATCACTAATATTATCAACTTTCGGGTTTGGAGGATTATTAACAGGAGTTTCTAATGTTGGATCATATGGAATATTAAATCCTATAACATATGTACCAATAGTAATTGGAATTATATCACTTATATTATTTACAATAAGACAATACAAGGTTGATGTACCACTTTTAAACCTTAGAGTACTTAAAAGTAAACAGTTTGTAGTATCAGTTATATTGCTAATGATTACTTATGGAGCATTTACATCTGCAACTATGATATTATCTTTATATATACAATCAGCAAGAAAAATGTCCGCAATGATACCAGGATTAATGATGCTTCCAGGTTCAATACTTATGTCTATATTAAGTCCAGTATCAGGACGTATGCTTGATAAATATGGAGCAAGAATCCCAGTTTTATCAGGATTTTTATGTTTGGGAATAGGTACATTTGCATTTTCAAACTTAAGTGAAACAACGTCTATTTTAACATTAACTATTATGTATTCGTTTAGAATGCTCGGAATAACATTTTTATTAATGCCAGTTACAACTTGGGGACTTAATTCACTTAAACAATCTGAACTGGCAGATGGTAGTGCTATAAGCTCTACACTTAGACAAGTTTCTGGGGCAATAGGCGCATCTATGCTTATATCTATAATGACACATGTATCAAATAGTAGTTTAAATACGTCTCAAGTTCTTGCTGATATAAAAGGAATGGATGCTGCATTTAGAATTGCTACTATATTAGTAGTAATCGGATTAATAATTGCAATAATATATGTAAAAGATAATAAGAAAAAATCTAAAAAAACATGTAACGATAATCTGGCTTTAGAATAAATTATATAATTTACCCCTTAAATTAGTATATTTATTAACAGTTATAATAAAATATAAAAACTTAAATAATAAAAAGATGGCATCATATTTCACAATGCCATCTTCTTTATTTTTTTAAGTTTTTTATTTCTTCTATAGTAAGTCCAGTTTTTTGTGCTATCACTTCAATAGGTAATACATCTAATAATTCCTTTGCTATTTCTATAGCCTTTTCTTTTTTTCCTTGTTCTATCTTCTTTTTCTCAAATTCTAAATCTTCTATAGATTTGTTAATTTCTTCAGATTTATCATAATTAAAATAATTTCTATCTTCTAAATCAATAAATTCTATATTATCTAAATCTAAAGATACTTTTTCTTTCTTTTCGATTTTTCTTCCAATTTCATTATTTAACTTTCCTATTTTGTTACAGCAAGTCATTTTAACAAAGTATGTTTTGTTCCATTTAAAAAGAGGTATGAAGAAAAACATAAAATACCAATATGATATATATACTTCTACATGTCCATACTTTCCACAGCATTTACATATAGTAAATTCATCAAAGTCTAGTTTTTTCTCTTCTTGACTTATACCCATTATAAAAAACATTTGTTTCCTCCAATAGTCTTTCTAATATTTAGTAATATTATATCAAATTAATTACCTTTAAAGTACTAATTCTATTTTTATTGTTGGCTAATTTGTGAAACCTTATGAATCTCTACTTTTTCATTTTTCCTTAAGTTTTTATAATATGTCCTAAATAAAGAAGAAACTACTATAACACCAAGGGCTATAGAACCACTTGCAAATAAAACATTAGCTCCTGTAGTGAATGATTCTTGGAAATTTCCTTCTATAACATAATACATTGTATTATATAATCCAAGACCTGGAATTAAAGTTATTATTCCTGGAACTACAAATAATATAGTAGGTTTTTTCATCTTTCTTGCTAATATTTCACATAATAATGCTGCAATTGACGCTGCTATAAAGTTTGCACTCATCATATCAAAATTGATTCTCATTAAAATTATATATATAGTCCATGATATCATTCCTATAGAACCAGATATGTATAGTGTTTTTTTAGGTGCATTTAAAAATACTGCAAAACCAACTGATGCTAAGTATGAAAATATTATATGTATATACATTGGCATCCAAATCATTATAATAATCCTCCCCATTTTACATATATATTCATTGACATACCAACACCAACTGCAATAGCTGTGGCAATAACTCCTGCATCAATTACTCTTCCTACTCCTGACATTAACTCCCCTGATACTAAATCCCTTATGGCTTTTATAAAAGGGACTCCTGGTAAAAGTGGCATTATAGATCCTACTATTAACATCTTTGGTGTATCTAATATACCAAGTTCTACAAGACCTATTCCACAAAATCCTATAATTATAGATGAAACTAGTGTTGCAAAAACAGGTATATTTGTTATTTTTTTTACCTTATTATAAGTAATCATAGCTATTACCGATGTTATAAGAGTTAGCATAAATGTTATTACGTTATCTCCTCCAACTAATACTGCAAAACTAGAAGAACCTATTGCAGTCCATATATTTATCTCACTTTGTGTATGCGGTGATTTATCTTCTAAGTTTTTTAATTCTGCTATTGCATCATCTATTGACATATCTATATCGTTAACAAATTTTCTTGAAAACTCATTTAGTAAGTCAATTTTATTTAAATTTATACACCTATTTTCTATTACTTTCATAAATGTATATCCATCAAATCTATCATCAGAAACTATAATGGTATTGGGTGCCATAAACACATTTATATGAGAAAATCCTCTAGATTTGCAAATCCGTTTTACAGTATCGTCTACTCTATAAGTTTCTGCTCCATTACTAAGCATTAATTGCCCTATAAATGTGGCTAATCTCAAGACATCCTTTTTGTATTTATAATTAATACTTTCTGCCATAGTTGACCCCCTCATTTACATATTATTTTTATTAGAAATTAATTATATCACTTCTATTTAGATATATAAAGCAAAATTTTTATACTTTAAAATCATTAATACTTTTAATTATTATAGATAATTAAATCCGTGAAATTGTATTTAAGAATGTTTCGTTTCTCTTAATAACTTATTGTTATAAAAAAAGATAGTGCCCAAAAGTACAACACTATCTTTTTTAATTATTGATAATTTAATTTTATTTATCATTAAATGATACAACACTAAATATGTTTAAAATATATTCTTTTTATATTATATCTATAATTTTAGTAGCTATTTTCTCTCCAAAACATTTATCATGCTCTACAAAAAGCATAGTAGGTTTTTCTTCAAGAATCATATTTTCTATTTGTATACGCGAAATTACATCAATAAAATTAAGGGGTTCGTCCCAAATATAAAGTTGAGATTTTTCACATAAACTTGCAGCAATAAGTAATTTTTTCTTTTGACCTTCACTCCACTGTTCTATATTCTTTTCAAATTGAATATTTGTAACACCTACTTGATTCAAGCTACTTTTTAAATGCTGTATATTTATTCCTTTTTCTGCTGAAAACTCTTCAATTTTTCCTTTTAAAAAATTTGTTTCTTGAGAAACATATGATATCTTACTTACTTTTTCTACATAGCCTGTATAATTAATTTCTTCTCCCATTAATAGCTTTATTAAACTTGATTTACCACACCCATTTTTACCTCTTATCCAAATACGATCTCCTGGTTTAATTTTAAAACTTATTGGTTTTTTAAATATTTCCTTTTGATATACTATTTGTAAGTCTACTACCTCTAACAACTTATCTGAGTTTGTCTCTATATTCCCTATTTTGAGTTTTTCTACCTGTTCTATATTTTTTAGCAATTTAGATTTTTCCTCTATAGCTTTATTTTGACGCTTTTCTAAGCATTTAGCTCTTTTCATCATCTTTGATGCTTTATGCCCAATATATCCTCTATCTACAGGACCACCTCCTATTTTAGTGGACTCTAATTTATCAGACCAACTAGATTTTTGTTTAGCTGCTATTTTAAGTCTTTTAATGTTTTTAAGTAATTTTTCATTTTCTGATTTTTCAAACTCATCTCGCCTATCATTATTTACTTGCCATGTAGTGTAATTACCTTTTTGGATATCTATATTACTTTTATTAATAGATAAAACATGATTAATTACTTCATCTAAAAAGTTTCTATCATGTGAAACTAATATAAATCCCTTCTTCTTATTTAAATATTTTGCTACACATTCTCTACCTTCTGAATCTAAATGGTTAGTAGGTTCATCAATAAGTAAAAAGTTATTTTTTCTAAGAAATAATGCTGATAATAATAGTTTTGTACGCTCACCAGAACTTAATGTTTTAAAATTTCTATCTAGTATTTCTGGTCCTAATCCTATTTTTCTTACTTCTTTTTCTATCATTTCATTAATAATATATCCATCATAGCTTATAAATTTATCTAACACTTCTCCATATTCTTTTATATATTTAATATCACTTGAATATTCTTTTAGTTCTTTTTCCCATTTAGTGAACGGTGCTATTGCTTCTCTCATAACTTCTAAAGCTACTTGATTGTCATTCTCTACATTCATAGGAAAATAATCAAAGCTTACTGGACTTATTATTTGCCCACTATATTTATATTCTCCTTTTAATAATTTTAAAAAAGTTGTTTTCCCTCGACCATTTCTACCTATTAATCCTAACTTCCAGTCTGTATCTATATTTATGGATACATTTTTAAATATATCATCTCCATGGTTATCATATTGAAAACTTAAATTATTTATTTTAATTTGTGCCATAATTGTCCTCTCCTTTGTTGAGGAAATAAAAAAACTTCCTCAACTTAAATAGTATTTTTTACTACTTAAAAGATAAGAAAGTTATTATATTTAAATATTATGACATGCAAATAAAAGCAATGATTGCTTTTATTTGAGTAATTTAGTTATAACATTTAATCTTATTCTTAACTTTAAGTAGTTTATAGGGTAGCTTAATAAAACATCTATTTTTGATGTTTTAAAACCTAATTAAACTATATTATTGTTATTTTGAATAAGATTAATTGTTCATTTTATCTAATCACCTCTATATGTATTTTATATTATTATAATATTATAGTAACTTAATTTCAAGTGCTTACATTAGATCAAGAGATTTCATGAATTTAATTTTTTAAGATAATTTAAGTTAAAAAGGGATATGTCTTAAGACATATCCCCTTTTATAACTATAAACTAGTTATCTTTTATTTTCTATTATATTTGATATAATACCTTTACATCTTCCACATCCAGTACCTGCTTTAGTAACTTCTCCAACTTTTTCAACAGTGTCAGCTCCATTTTTTACTGCTTCTACGATTGTATCTATTGATACATTCTTACATTTACATGCATTTTTTATAAGAGCCTCTACTTCCTTAAGCTCTTCTTCGTTTTCAATATTTATATCAGACATCTTTTTAAGCTCTTCAATAGTTCTAGCTCCCTGTGCTTGAGCCTTTCTAACTTGTAAATATTTATCCATATCTAGTTTCATATGTATTTCTCCTAACCTTTAAATTTATTTATTAATATATTAACTTTATAATTATTTAATATTATAATTACATTATATTTATATCCAATATTAATATATAATAAACAAGTTTTATTGAGTAAAGTAAACTACATTTTCTAAATTAAAGTTTATTTTTACATTTTGGTTAACTTCATAAAAATGCTTATTTGAACTAACCTTGAGTATAAAGTCTTTTATATCTATTTCATAAATTGTATTTTCACCTAAATATGTTTTCTTTTTAATTTTTCCTATAACTCCATTTGGATAATTTTCATTATTAATTTCTATATTTTCTTTAGATATCATAAGTTCTACATTATCTAAACTTTCATTTTTATCAATATCTAAGCTTAGCTTAACATATTCATTTTCAAATAATCCATTATATATTTTCCCACTTATATAATTTCTTTCTCCAAATATATTCGCAACTACTTTACTATTTGGTTTTTCATATAAGTTTTTTGGAGTATCAAATTGTTTTATTTCTCCATTTACCATAACTGCTATTTTATCACTCATCATCAAAGCTTCTTCTTTATCATGAGTTACTAGTATTGTAGTTATTTTTAATTTTTTTTGTAAATTTAATACAAACTCTCTCATTTCTTGTCTTAAGTTTATATCTAAATTTGAAAAAGGTTCATCTAAAAGCAGCACCTTTGGATTTATCGCTAAACTTCTTGCTATGGCTACTCTTTGTTTTTGACCTCCCGAAATTTGTGATGGGTACTTTTTTTCGTATCCATTAAGTTTTACTAAGTCTATTAATTCTTGTACTTTTTTATTACGTTCGCATTTTTTAATTTTTTTCATTTTAAGTCCAAACTCGATATTTTCAAATACATTCATATGAGGAAATAAAAAATAATCTTGAAATACTATGGCTACGTCTCGTTTTCCTGTGGGTATATTTTTTATACTATTTCCATCAAATAATATATCTCCTTTATCAAAATCAAGTATTCCTGCTATTATATTTAATGTAGTGCTTTTACCACATCCTGATGGTCCTAGTAAAGAAATTATTTCGCCTTCATTTATTGATAAATTTATACTTTTTAACACATTTATATTATTAAAACTTTTATTTAAGTTAACTATTTTAACACTTGACATTGTATTCTCCTTAAATTGGTTTATCCTAAAAAGTAATTGTTTTTATTATTTAAATAATACTTTTTTATTTTTCCTTCTACAAGTATTAGTACTACTATACTTACAATTAAAAATACTAGACTGTATAGTGCTGCTACTGTTCTATCTCCGCTTTGTATATATGGAAACATAACCATAGGATATGTAATTATATTACCTCCTCCTATTAGCATAGTTAAGAAGTATTGACTAAATGAAATTATAAAACACATACTAGATGCACCTATTACTCCTGGAAATATTAAAGGTAATGTTATGTATCTAAATGTGTTTATTGAATTTGCTCCTAAAAGCTTTGCTTGTATTTCTAATTTGTCTCCTACTAAATTATATATATCCGCTATCATTTTTACTGCATAAGGAATACAAGGAAGTATATTTATTATTATTACTCCTATTATATTATTTGCTAGACCATTTCTTAAAAAAGTAATGTGAACCCCCATAGCTATAGATATCATAGGTACAATTATTGGTGATAGCACTAAAATTTCAAATAATTTTTTTCCTCTAAATTCATATATTGATATAGCCTTAGCTGCTGGTATGCTTATTATAATTGTTATTAATATCACTATTATTGATATTAATATACTGTTAATTAATATTTTTATATTATAAGTATTTAATATATATTCAAATCCTCTTAAAGAATAGTCTGTAGGTATTAGCTTTGGATAAGTCCACCTACTAGTTATTGTCCATATTAATAGTATTGAAATTGGTATTATAAGTACTATTAATAATATATATAAAATTAATTTTTTACTTTTCATAATTTCACCTATAATTTATACTTATACATCTTCGAAAAAACTTTGTTATATATTATTAATAAAACAAAACTTATGCCTGATAATATAATATTTATAACCATAGATAATGCCTTTTGGTTAAAATCCGTGCTTATATAATTATTGTAAGCTAATACTGATAATGCTTTAGGTGTAGTTGGTCCTATTAAAAATGGTACTTCATATGACCCAAAAGCAAAGGTAAATAATATTATAAATGAAGATATTATAGATGGCATAGCAAGTGGCAAAGTTATGTATCTAAAACTTTGTAATTTACTAGCACCCAAATTTAGTGCTACTACCTCTAGCTTCTCATTTATATTTTTTAGTATATTATAAGTAGTTATAGCTACAAAAGGTATTCCTTTGTATAAATATACAAGTATTATTCCTATACCATTTTTATCAGATATTAAATTTATAAATTGTGATGAATCAGATATTATACCTAAATTATATAAAAGTCTTGATATTATTCCAGATTGAGAAAATATTGTTACCATAAAAAATACTACTACTATATGTGGAATTATCATTGGCAAGTTTAGTATGGTATTTCTAAAGTTTGAATACTTATCTTGAGCTAGTAAATAGGCTAAGAAAACACCAAGTATTACAGATATTAAGCTTGATATTAATGATGTATTTAAACTAAATAGAAGAGACTTTAAGAAAGAAGTCTCTCTTAAAATCTCTTTATAATAACTAAAATTTATTTCATTAAAACCTATTTGTGGAAAGTATCCTAAACTTTGTAATATACAATTTATTATTCCACACCCCATTATAAATAACAAAAGTATAGCTGTTGGTGCTATGAGTATATATGGTTTTATTTTATTGTTCACTTTCTAAAACCTCTTTTGTCCATATTTTTTCTATTATTGGAACAAGATCTGCTCTTAATTCTGGAACAGCATTTTCTATTACTATCATTTCATCACTAAATTTACCTTTTTCGCTTTTAGGTATTTTGTTCATATCTAATATTGTTGAATCTCCCCAGTTTTTGCTAAATGTTTTAGAACCTTGTGCATCTATACTCATTAAGTAATCTATTAAAACCATAGCACCAGCTTGATTTTGAGTATTAAATGGTACTGTTAAGAAATGAGTATTGCTTATATTTCCTTTTTCAAATTCTATTATCTTAGTATCAGGACTAAACTCTTTACTTTCTATTTTAGATGGTATTACATTTGGTGAATATGTCATTGTAAAATAAACTTCTTCATCTGAATACATATTATCTAATTGTGAAGTTGTTGAAGAATAAGTTTTACCTTTATTCCATAAATATGGTTTTATCTCTTTTAAATAGTTAATAGCAGGTTGAATTACTTTTTTTACCTTTGTTTCATCTGCTGGTAAATCTTTTACATTTTCATATCCTACTATATCGTATATTACGTTTCTTACAAAAGCACTACCCGTAAAGTCAGGAGGTGCTGGATATGTAAATTTACCTGGATTTTTCATTATTACTTCTTTTAAATCATTAGTATTTTTAATTTCTTTATCTACTTTAGAAGCATTTTCTACTATTGTAAATTGTGCTTTACCCCAAGGTGCTTCCATATTCTCTACTGTTGTCCCAAAGTCTGTAGTTATATCTTTTGAAGCTGTGTCTACATATTTATTAAAGTTTGGAAGTTTTTCAGTAAATTTTCCTAATAACAAATTACTATCTTTTGCAGTTTTAAAGTTCTCTCCATTTATCCAAACTACATCCATATTTCCCTTTAGGTTGTTTGCTTGTTTATCTGATAATAAACTGTTTAATATTTCATCTATATTCATACCTACTCTTTTTAAAGTTATATCATACTTTTCTTTCATTTGAGGTATTATGTAAGTATCAAACCATTTATTCATTACTTCGTTACCACCATAACCATAGAAATTAACAGTAGTCCCTTTAGCTTCTTCTAATAATTGTTCATATTTTTTATCTGAAACATTTACTTCTTCTGGTTTTTTAGATGGTTTTGAGCATCCAATTAAACTTATGGTCATAATTATACTTAAAGCACCTATTATCTTTCTTTTAAATTTCATATTTATCTCCTTTTGTATTATTTTATTTTTTATCAATATTATCTTATGTTATATATCTATTTTTTATTTTTTATATGTATTTAAAAAATTTGATTCGCTCATGTTACTCAAACGACTTCGTCCGCTAATCAAAAATTCTTTTTTGAGCTACTGTGTAGGCGAATACCTTTACTTTTTCCAAATATGTTACTATAACTTTAATTCATAGATTAACAAGAATTTACAATCAAATAAATTCCCTTGGTAAATAAAAAAGTATTGATGAGTTCATCAATACCTTTTTGTTGATATATAGAATATAATTATTTTTAATTCTTATAAAGATACTTAGCATACCATTTATTTTTAATTCTTATACCAAATAACTCCTATAAAAGTCTTAATAATCTGTATTAATGTCATTAACCCAAGCATAACGCTTATATAATAAAATGCTCTTATTTCTTCTGCTGAATATATCAATATAAATCCTATAAAGAAAAGTACAAGTATAACCATAGTAATACTCATAGTAGTTACTATTTTTTTTAACCTTACTTTTCTTTTCATGTATAGTATTAATACTAATAGCATTAATGTTATCAATGCTATTATGGCAATATATTGTATAGTTTGAATAGGATATTTATCTTCCCAAACATAATTTTTATGTACGACATGTCGTAACATTCCCATCTTTTTGTGTGTAAAATAGTTCACCATATACGCTCCGACTAAGAGCAAAATTTCTAGTGTTGTAGTCAGTACATAAAAAATCTTTTTTATTTTTTCCATATAAATATCAACCTCATTATCTGAAATTTAAAATAATCACTACAATTAGTTTAGTGATTATTTTAAATTATTTATTTTGCAGCTTTGTTTGTTGGTAGTTTACCCACTGTAGTATATTCACAATTACCACTATTTGGATCTCCTACTTGTACAGGAAGATTATTATGCATTTGCCATTCATTCCATCCACCATCATAAACAGTCATCTTATCCCATCCTGCATCATAAGCAATTAACCAAGGAACTGATGCTCTCCAACCTGTTCCACAGTAAAATGAAAGTTCATTATTTTTATTTATATCAGAATCTGACCATAACTTTTCCATTTCTTCAGCAGTTATAACAGTTCCATCTTTATGTGTATAATCTTCCATATTGTATGGATTGCTTCCTGCATGTCCCCAAACTGCGCCTTTAGGCTCACCAGCTCTATCAATATAAGTGTATCCACTTGTTTTACCATCAAATTCATCTTTACTTCTTATACTTACTAGACGGAAGTTTTGGTCATTTTTTAATTTATCTTGAACTTGTTCTATAGACATCCAATATTCTGGATGTGCTGGAACAGTTGTTCCAAAGTCTTTTGCTGGTGTTGCTTTTTCTACTTTAGTTTCTGTTTGATACCCTGCTTTTTTCCATGCATCAAGTCCACCATCTAGAACTTTTACATTATCAACACCTGCCCAAAGATATGCATATGCTACTCTACTTACTGCTGAAATATCTGTTCCATATAAAATAACAGTTTTATCTTTTGTAACTCCTAAATCTAACATACCTTTTTCAACTACCTTAGGATCTGATATATTCCAAATCGGTTCTGATTCAACACTTGAAGTATCCACATGTAAAGCTCCTGGAAGATGTCCTTTTGTATAAGTTGGACTGTCTTTATAAGTTCCCCACGAAACTTCTAATATAGTATAATTTTTAGACTCTGGTTGATTTCCATCTATTACACTTTGTACCCACTTAGGTGATACAAAGACTTTTTGTGTATCTACCTTTTCTGCCTTTACATTTAATTTCGTTTCTGTTGTTTTTTGAGAATCATTTGAAGGACTACTACATCCTACCGCCATTGTGGCTACCATTGTGATACCAACTAGTGCACTAATTAATTTTCTTTTCATAATTGTCCTCCGTTACTTTTTATCATTTTCTTAAAATGAGAGTATTTATAGCTAACCTTAATATCACCCTCAATTATTTAAACCCATATAAAAATTGATACCTTAAAAACAAATCTAAAAGATTTGAATTTACTGAAATTTGACCTCGATAATTTTATCATAATTCATATAAATCTCCAATATTTATACAAAATTTAAATACTTAATATTGGTATTATTTATTTTTTCTATACGTTAATATACAACATTTAAATTCTCTAATTTATATCTATATAAACAATAGCATCTTTAAATATCTTAGGATTATCATCAATATATATACAAGGTATTACACTAATCTTTTTTTCATTTCCTTTTAGTTCAAATTCATCACCTATATATAAATTACCATCAATTAACTCTCCTCCAGTTCCAGGTCCATGTATTAATTCATTATTATTTTCGTCCTTTGCGATTAATACTGGTTCTCTTCTTTTATTAACACTAAGTTCTGTGTATAAGTCATAATTATATTTAATCTTAACAGATACAGGAGATACCCTAATTTCCTCTATAGTGAAATTTCCTTTATATACATTTTCATCTATTTTAAAAGTTTTATTTATTTTATGTACTTTAGTATCATTTAATATATTTGATGCATTTATTATAGTATTAAATTCCCAATTGCCCCTAATAGCTTCAAATTCTTCATTTCTATAGTTATGCATTTCATTAAAAATAATCTTTAAGTCATAATCTTTGTTTCCTTCTATCTTATCTAATATTTCATAAGGAGTGTCAGATGCACCATCTCCATCAGTATCTATTGATAGTAAACTAGTTTTAAACAATATATTCCCTTTTTTTTCTCCTATTACTTTTTCAACTTCACAAGAATTACTCTGTCCCTCAAATACAAGGTCATCAATAATAATTGTTGGATATAATGGTGATAAAGTTTCTATATTTAAATTATCATTAAAATTGGAATAATCAACACTCATACTAATTATTAGCTGTCTATCATCTAACATAACTTCACCTAGACTAATTTTTAGCCCATTAGATTCAATAGTTTGATTCCCTTCAAACTTGTACTTATCAAATTCATTTTCTTCTCTTCCTAGTAAAACTTCTATTTGTTTTGTTATATTCTCTATATAAGCCCATGTAGTTTTACTATTTAATGCCATAGTTCCTAAAAGAATGATGCTTGATCCAGCTATTATAAGCTTTTTCTTTTTTAATTTTATTTTTTGTTTATCCTTTAAAGCCTTATTTATAACAACCTCTATAGAAGAATCAAAGTTATCTGGTATCTTTATATTATCTAATTTGCTCATTTATTTCCCCTCCATTAATATCTTATATAATTTCTTTTTTCCTCTTTTTATGTAAGTTTTAATAGTATTTTCATTGCATTCAAGTACGTCTGCTATTTCCTTTATAGTCATATCTTGAAAGTATTGAAGTATTATAGGAGTTTTAAATTTTTCTTCTAATATATCTATAGCATTATATAAATCTATTTTCTCTTCCAATTTCTCATATGATATATCCTCAACTTCTTCTAATGCTTTTATGTCATATATAACCTTACTTTGACTTCTATTTCTATCATTTACATTATTGATAAGTATTCTTGTAATCCAAGTTTTAAAGTATTTTGGATTTTTTAATTTATGTATATTTATAATTGCTTTATATACTGTTTCTTGGCATACTTCTACTGCCTCTTCTTCATCTTTTATATACAAAAAAGCTGTTTTATATAAGTATTCTTTGTTTTCATTTATAATTGCATTAATTGAATCTTTGTCTCCCTTTATAGCTTTTTTTATTATATCCTCATCACTAACGTTATTTTTACTCCTTCTTAACATTAATAATTGTCCCATATCCCTCTCCTTTTGTTTGTATTACATTCATTAGACGCAATAGATATATAATAAGTTTCACTTAAATTAAATTATTTTTTAATTAATAAAAGCCATGTGTATAAAATAGACTTCCATACTCATGGCTTTTATTAATATTTAGCATTTTATATAAGTTATTTTATTTAGCAATTTTAATCTATGCAATAACTTTTTCAGTTTTTTCTTCTAAACACACTCTTGGCACAAGTAAACATACTATCATACAGCATATCCCACTTAATATAAATGGTAATTTATTACCTATATCAAATATAAATCCAGATGCTAAAGATCCTACAATCATACCAATAGCTTTGTATGATCCTTGTATACCCATTATTTCACCATAATTTTCTTTTGCAAGTTTTGATACTATACTTTGTTGTATAGGAGTAACTAAAGCACTACTTCCAACGAATACCATTATAAACATAAAGCTAATTAATATGTTGTTAAATAATGATGCTAATATCATACTTATTCCAGCTATCATACAAGCTACTATTAAAGTGTATTTTTCATTATATTTTTTACTTAGATATGGATTTATACATAAGTTCATAATTAAAGCTACAACCCCAGCAAATGCCATAACAATACCATTAACTGTAGTTGGCATATTTAACACTGATTCTATATAATAGTTTATAGTCGAATTATATGAAGTTGTTGCTATAGTTATTAAAGTCATAACTATCATCATAATACTTACAGTAGGATTTAATGAAGTTGACTTACTTCCTTTTTTAAGATGTTTAGTATAAATCTCTATTTTACCAAGCTTTTTATCAATAGTTTCATCTAAAACAAAGTATATAACTCCTGCAACTAATAAACATAATATAAACTGAGTAAAAAATGCAAATTTATAACCTAAATTTCCACTAAATCCACCCATAAGAGCTCCAACAGAACTTGCTATTGATGTAGTTGCTGTATGATATGACATATATTTTGTTCTTTCTTCTTTCGAAGATATATCACTAACATAAGCTATACAAGTAGTTATAAATGCTACTGACATAGCTCCACCAGTTATTCTAAACATAAGTATAAGTGGTGTACTTTCTATAAATCCAAATCCTAGTTGGCTAATACCATAACCAATTACCCCAATAACTAAAAATCTCTTTCTTCCTCTTTGGTCAGACAAACTTCCCCATATAGGTGACATTACAAAATGAGATACTGCCATAGTTGAGTATAGTACACCAAACATATATGTAGGTAGGCTTAGTGCGTTTATAAGAGATGGTGTTACAGGATGTGCCATATTAAAGGTCGCCATGGTTATAAAATTTATAAATAATATCTTTCTCATTTTTATCTTGTCCATATTTACTCCTTAAGTTTTTTATTTTAAACCTTAATTATTATACCATAAAAATATTTATATAACATAAAAAATTCACTTCACTTTATCAATATACTTTATATAGTCAACTACATATTCCGTTATCAAAAAATTATTTTTACTTAAGTAAATATTTTGCTATAACTTTAACCTATAGATCTTTTACTATTTCTAAATAAGTGCAATATCTTAATAATTAAAAAAGCACAGATTACCATCTGCGCTCTTTTATACATCTCTTTTATATTAAATTTTACTTATAATATATTCTTTCCAATCTCCATGAGGTATCTCAATTAATTTATCTTCTGAATTATTTAAAGCTTTTGTATTATATTCATAGTAATATGCTATTTCTTTTATTCCATCTTTTAGAATAACTTCTATTTCTTTCCTTAAATACTCACAATTTATATTATTATCTTCACTATAGTTTTCTAAATCATCTAATTCTTTTAGGCTTTTATCAAAGTCTTTAAGCTCCATTAGCTCACCTATAATAGTACCATCCCCTGGTACAACAGCTGGATATCCCTTATTATCTAAATGAAATAAATTTCCATTTATTGTTGCTTTACAAGTTTTTGATACCTTACCTTTTAGAAGTTTTTCATAATTGAACATATCACTTCTTAAACTACCATATACAAATATTTTATCTATTAACATATTTCTCCACCTACAGCTTTTATATCTTTATCATATAATGTACATGCCTCTATTGCTAATTCTAGACCCTTTACTATTTCTTCTAAAGACATATATGGAGTATTTTTCTTGTCTATAACTTGAGAAGTCATATATGGTATATGTATAAACCCACCTTTTATATTTGGATATTTCTTATCTATCATGTACATTATTCCATACATTACATGATTGCATACAAATGTACCAGCTGTATTTGATACTGTAGCAGGTATTTTATTTTCATTCATATGTTTAACCATAGCTTTTATTGGCAAGTTTGAAAAATATGCAGCTTGTCCATCTTCTTCTATTATCTCATCTGTTGGTTGATTTCCTTCATTGTCCTTTATTCTAAAATCATCCATATTTATAGCAACTCTTTCAGGAGTTATATCATATCTTCCTCCAGCTTGTCCTATAGATATAACTATGTCTGGATTGTGTTTTTCTATAGCTTCCTCTATAGCTTTTACTGATTTATGTCTAACTGTTGGTATCGTTAACTTTATAACGGTAGCTCCATTTATATTTTCTTTTACCATTTTTACAGCTTCCTCAGCTGGGTTTACTTTTTCTCCACCAAATGGATCAAATCCTGTTAATAAAACTTTCATACTCACCGTCTCCTATCTTTATATTAATTCTTTACTTCAAATTAAAATGCTAAGAAGTACATTGCAAATATATGAATTACTAATAATATTATAGCTACTGGTGCTTGATACTTTATAACATCATATTGCTTTTTCATATCAAGTAATGCTGCTGGTACTATGTTAAAGTTTGCAGCCATTGGAGTTAACAGTGTACCACAATATCCTGCTGTTAGTGCAAGGGCACCAACTATAGCCGGATCTGCTCCTTGACTTAATACAAATGGAACACCTATACCTGCTGTTATAACTGCAAATGCAGCAAATGCATTTCCCATTATCATAGTGAATATTGCCATTCCTAGTACATATGCCACTACTCCAAAGAATCTACTATCTGCTGGAACTACTCCAGATATTATATTAGATATAACTTCACCTACTCCAGCTTGAGTAAATAATGCACCTAATGCAACTAAAAGTTGTGGTAACATACTTGCAGGACCCATCTGTTGTAAAAGTCTTGCACTATCTGTTACTGTTGTAGATGGTTTTGCTTTTGTTAATATAAATGCTGCTATTAATGCAACTACCGAACCAGCTCCTATTGCAAATTGCGATGAACTACCAAAGTCTTTTAAAGCCATTGCAACTAAAACTGCTACAAGTGCTAATACTAATGATGGCATAAATATTTTATTACCAAGTTTTTCTGACTGCTTTTGTCCAAATTCTTCACTTGGAGTTTCATATTTAGCAAATACAACTTGCTTTGTAAGTGTTAGTAAACTTGAAGCTACTAATATTAGCCCTATTACATTTGATGGTATCAATTTCCCAAATATAAATGGTATAGATATTAATACCCAAAATAAAGCTGTTCCAAATCTTTTATTGCTATCTATTGTTTTATACGATTTTATCGCTATAACTATCATTAAAATCCCCATAAGGGCGTAAAAAATTTCTAAAGATATATTTATAAAATTTTGCACTTAATTTTCCTCCTTATTTAATTATTTTGTCTGTATTTTTTATTTAGTTTTCTATCAAATAAGTAGTTTTGAAGTGCAGATACTAAAAATGCAACTACAGCCATTATTATACTAGCTTTAACAATTTCTAATTCTGTAACATTAAACCCTTGTTCTGATAAAGTTGACGCTATAAGTAATACTCCACTACTTCCTGCAAATAAGTTTTGTCCATAGAAGTTACCATAGTTTTCCGAAGCAGCTGATAATGCTTTTATAGCCTCTTCATCTTCTTCATTTATTTTATTGTTTTTGTTTATAGCAGCAGCTTGAGCCATTGGGTTTACTAAAGGTCTAACAAATTGAGGATGACCACTCATTCTTATTGATAAAGCACCTGCTATTTGTCTTGCAAACATATATATGCTTAGTACCCCTCCAGCTGTAATCTTTCCAATCTTTTCTATTAGATATATAGCCCTTTGCTTTAGCCCGTATCTTTCTAGTATACCTATTACTGGTAATGTTAATATAAACAGTGATACTGCTCTGTTAGCTACAAAGGAATCTCCTAATATAGTTAGTATTTGGTTTATATCTAACCCAGATACTAGTCCTGTAACAATTCCTGCTACTAATACGGTAAATAGTGTTTCTATTTTGAATAAAAATCCAATTACAACTATCAAAACACCTATTAGTTTTATCATTTTTATTCCTCCCTAATTATCTAAATTAAATTTTCAGAAATTTAATTTTTTTCATAAATTTCATATTTTTCAATTTTATTAAATTATACAATATAAAACATTTTCTTACAATATTTTTATTTATATTTTTAATATTTTAATTTTGAAAATATTTTTTCATTTAAATATTTAAATAAAAAAACCTATAACGATAAACATAAATTTAAATATGTTTACTTATAGGTTTTTTTATTTATGTTAATTATTTTAATTAATCAATACTTTTTATAGCTTTATCTGCAAAGTCAGTAGTTACTATGTCACTATATAGAGGTTTTTTATCTAACTCACCAGCTTCAGTCATAACTTCCATTAGTTTATTTAAACTTTCTTCTTTTAATGTAGGTTCTTGACACCATGCATCTATTTCTTTATATCTATCAGCAACTGATATTAAATCATCTAAGCTCATATCATCAAAGAATGGTTGCATAGATTTAGCAATCTCTTCTGATGATGCACTTTGAACCCATAATTGTCCTTTATATACTGCATTAGTAAATCTTTGTATTAAATCTTTATTTTCGCTCATAAAAGACTTAGTAGCACAATATGCAGTATATGGAATTTCACCAGAATCTTGACCTACTGATGCTACTATATAACCAGTGCCTTCTTTTTCCATAGCTGTACCTGTTGGCTCAAAAGCAGTTGTAAAATCAGCTTCTCCACCAGCAAAAGCTCCAGTCATTACTCCAAACTGCACATCTGTTCTTACATTTGCTTCACCAGCTTTTGTATTTTCACCTATTGTAAGTCCATTTTGTTTTAATACATATTCTAGTGTCATTAAAGGTACGCCACCTTTTCTTCCACCTAGTATTTCTTTTCCTTTTAAATCTTCATATTTAAAATCTGGCATTTCTTCTCTAGCAATTATAAAACTTCCATCTCTTTTAGTAAGTTGTGCAAAATTTATTGCATAGTTTTCTTCTCCTTGATTATAAACATAAATAGATGCTTCAGGTCCCATAAGACCTACTTGTGCTTCTCCAGATATTAATGCTGCCATAGTTTTATCTGCTCCTTGAGCATTTATAAGGTCTATGTCTATACCTTCTTCTTCAAAGAATCCTTGAGTTATAGCTGCATATTGAGGTGCATAAAATACTGAATGAGCAACCTCAGCTATTGTTACTTTATCTAGCTTTTTCTCATCAGTTTTTCCTCCTTCACTAACATCTTGGCTGCAACCTGTTATGCATAATAAACCAACTGCTAATGAACTTATAAGTGTAACAGCTTTTTTAAACATAATATCCCCCCATGTTGAGATTTAACTACTGATATATAATATTATTTCTTCATTAAAATTGTTACATTCTAATAAATCAACCTCACTTAAGGGATTTATTTTTAATACTTATTTACAATAAATTTTTTATTTAATGCATCTGTAATATAATTAATTCCTATGCCATTAATCATCTGAGTAAAACTTTCATATTTATCATAAATATCTTTATAAAAATCTACTAAAATTTCTATAACTTCAAGTAGTTCCTTTTGTGTACTTACTTCAACTATTAATTTGCTCTTTATATATATCCTATAATTTGGTTTATCTCTTTCTATTATTTTAAAATAACATCTTTTAATGCATTCTCCACATCCTATACATTTTTCTTTATCTATACAAACATCCTTACAAATTCTTTGCATTGCCCTACTTTTGCAATTTCTTATAGATGGACAAGTTTTGCAGTAAAAGCACATACCTTTATGCATACTTACACCTTTCTTTATTAATATAGATAAGTCATATTCATTAATATCAAAATTATCACTACAAGATTCACTTATACTTATGTTTATTCTATGGTTTAGCTTTATTTTCTTAGTACTTTTATCAATATATTTATATATTTTATTAGCTAAATTAACATCTTCACTCACAGAATATATATATATATTGTTAGTACAATACATAAAGGACTTTATATGTTGGTTGTATATTTTTAATTTATTATGTTCTTTTATATGCATAGCTTTATCATTATTCATAAAATACTCCCTTTAATATAGATTATTTATGATTATTAACTTTAAATTCTTTCAGTATAAAGTATATTTTTATTATTTTGTAATTATGTGCTTATATTTTTAAATAAGATATTATTGTTCTTAAAATTTAAATTAATTTAGAAGGTGTGTTGTAAAATAATTTATATCCATTTTAAAATTTTTTTATATGAATATTTATCTATATATGTATTAATACTAATTATAAGAATATAATAAGTTGGATGTGTTAATATCTAACTTTGAATTACGAGGTGCTTATTATGAGATTATCTTTTAAATCATCTAAAAAAAGTAGTGTATTAAACCTACTAAACTTCAATGAGTTTACTTATGATAATGATGTTTTATCATATGATGATGAATACTTTGAAGAATATGACTACTATACAAATAGTATTCCTAACACAAATTATGGATTTGAAAAAGATGATATCTTGTATTATTGATATAAAAAGGACTAGGATTACCTAGCCCTTTTCTTATGCATTTTCAAAAGTATATATAGCATCTATCCTAGCTGTATATATAGATGAATTAGTACAACCTACATACTTTGCATATTTTTCTATTTTTTCCTTATCTATTTCAAGATTATAAGAATGTTCTTTTAATAACTTTTTAACATAATTATCCATTAAATAATCTTTATAATCACTTATGTCATACCCTAAGTAAATTGTTAATCGTTCTATTTCTTTATTAAAATCTCCATCTTCTTTTATTAAAAACTTATATACCTCTTCTCTATATGGATTTAAATGTATTATTTGTTTAACTATTTGAGCTTCATCTAATCTAGTTATAAATCCATCTTTGTAATTATTAAATAGTGCATTAGATTTTTGCTTGCTTTCTTCATCTATAAAAAAGCCAATATTATCTACTTTATTTTCTACAAGTGCATCTACAACTGCCATATGTATGTTAAAGCAATCATTATATAAATGATGAGATAATGATTCTAGTGTTGATTTAGCTTCATTATTTTTAAAGTTGTTTCTCTTACCTTTACCTTTAAATAAATTATTGCACATTCTTTCATAGTTTAAGTATTTTTCACAATAACTTTTTTTAAATACATCTATGTCTATTGTTATTACATCAAAGCTTATTATAGTTTCTATAGCCTTTTTTAGACCTTCTTCTATATGTTTAAAACCATCATTTTTGCAGTACCCTTGAAGATTATTTATATTTTGAATATGTTTAATTCCTTCATTATAAAAACTTTCACTAACTTCTATAGCATATAGCTTAAATAATCGTCTTATCTTATTGTAATTATCCATTTTTTCATCAAACTCTACAACTGCCCCATTTATATCAAATGTAACCATTTAATTTCCTCCTATCAATATAAAACCTTCTATACTTCTAATATTTGATTTTAAAATTTATTTTCCTTTTAAATACGTAATTTGTCTAACGTTTTATTTTTTCTATTTAAATATATGGTGTTATTTTATATTAATAAGAGGTCTTTGGTAAAATTTTGATAGCATTATATACAAAATTCGATTTTTTATTAAAACCATTAATAATATTTTTCAAAAACATAAAAAATGAATTATCTTATGCATTAGATAATTCACTCTTTTTACTTAATACTATTTATATAATATTAGTCATCCCTGCTAAAATAGGTAAAAATACTGCTATAAGTAAATTAGCTACCTTTATATTAGTAACCTTTAACATATTAAGTCCAAGACCTATTATAAGTAAACTACCTATGGCAGTCATAGAATTTATAACAGGGGTTGAAAGTATTCCCGACAAACTAGATGAAAGTATTGTTATAATACCTTGATATAAAAATACAGATACTGCTGAAAATAAAACACCTATACCAAGAGTTGATGTAAATATAATAGCACTAACACCATCCAATATAGACTTAGCAAATAATGTTTCATGATTTACACTTAGCCCACTTTGAAGACTGCCAACTATAGCCATAGCTCCAACACAAAACAATAAACTAGCAGACACAAATCCTTCAGATATAGATACAGCTTCTTTTTCTTTATCTTTATTAAACTTTACTTCTAAATAATTCCCTAATTTATTTAGCCATTTGTCTATATCTATAATTTCCCCTAATAAAGCCCCTAAAGCTATACAAACTATAGTCAAAAGTGTATTTTCTCCTTTAAATGCTCCCTCTATTCCTATATATATAACACAAAGTGCTAAACCATTCATTACAGTTGTACTTATTTTTTCACTTAGTCTTCCCTTGACAATAATTCCTATTATACAACCTAAAACAATAGATATACTATTTACAATAGTTCCTATCATAATATCCCCCCAATATTTTAATCCTAAAATTTATCCCTTAAATAATATTATTTACCTCCATTTTATATAGTTTAAACTTCTACAGGTATTAAATCATATCCCATACTATGTACAAACTTTTTCAGACCTTCTGAGGATAAATTAACCATCTTTGTATTTATATTAGGATGAAAGTTTAAATTTTGTCCATCTAATACATCTTTATCTATACATAAGGTTACTTTTTTCTCTTCATCATTTATTATAGAAAATGGATTAACACTACCTGGTGTAAGTTTTAATGTGTCATATAGCCTTTCTGCTGATGCAAAAGATAATCTAGTACTTCCTAATTGTTCTTTTAATATCTTTAAGTCTGCTTTTTTATCATCTCTAACTACTACTAGATAATATCTATCTCCTTTAGAATTTTTTAAAAATAAATTTTTACAATGATTTCCCTTAGCTACATCCTTTATAATCTCTAACTGCTCTGCTGTGTATATTGGTTCATGTTCAAATACTTCATACTCAATATTTAAATCATCTAATATTTTGTATACTTTAGTCTCTATGTTCATATATTTCTCCTTATATATTTTGTGATTATATTATTTATATTTAATTATACTAAATATTAGTAATTTCTTGTAAGTACTTTAATGGATTTCTAGAAAAATCTTGAAAAGAGCCTTCTGTATATATCACATCTTTTCCTAAAAATCTTTTATATCTTTCTTCTTCCTTTCTCATAGAGTAATCTTTTTTTCCTTCATGATTATTAAATACCATAATCTTTAAAGGAGGTTTTCTTCTACTACCTTGAACTCTTTTTAACATATACTTTATATGTATATCAGAATCAGGGAAAGAATATCCACAAAATACAAGTATATCTGCGTTTCGTAAATTCTTTTCTACTTCTCTCCAAACATTAGATATATAAACATTTGACATATCTTTAAAGTATGTAGGTGGTATTATTATAGGTATAGTAGTTTCACCACACTCTAAACATTTAGCATCTTCTATATTATATAATAATCTCATAACCCCTCCTTCATAAGGAGTTAATGTTAGGCTGTTACATATAGGGCAGTATAGCCAATTTAATGATCCATGTATTTTATATAGCTTTATAGTTTTTCCAAATGGTTTTCTCCAGCCATCTTTTACATAAAAGTTAGTAAAATCAACTCCATAATCTAGCATTATATGATTTTTTTCTTCACTATATAAGGATGCTATGGTATTATCTACATGTATATCATAGTTTGCACTTATAAATGTTGTCTTTTCTATTAAGTTTGCTTTAGATAAATTATCTACTAATAGCTTATGGTATTTGTTATTTCTATTTTCACTTTCATGTATTGCCTTTGCCATTAATAAAATTAAATATTGTCTTAAAAATCTTATGCTATCACTTTTGTTACTTAAATTTTCCATCCCAAAGTTTTTAAAAGCTTCTCCTCTTTTTTCTGCCAAATCAAGAAGTCCTAATACTTCTTCAAAGGTTGGAAAGTTTACTTTATCTATATTATCTTTTGTTATATCTATATCAAACATTTGTTTAAAGAATTTATATAGTTCTTTATTCATGTCACTTTCAAAATCATTATCTTTTAAACTTTTAAAGTAATCTACAAAAAGGTCACTTTGTATTGGTAAATTTTCAGCAGCAGATGCTCCTGCTCCAAGGAATATACTTATGTTCATTTTGCCCTCCATTACTAATTTAAAGTCTTTATTTATTATATTAAATTTTTTAAAATTTATAATTTATCATAAATTTTCTTAATAAATGATCTATGTTTAGTAAACTATGTAAAAAAACCACCATTAAGGTGGTTATAAGTTTACTATTTATAATTTAGTGTTTGATTTTAATTTTAAAACTGCTTCTGCTATTCTTTTTTTTCTAGTTTCTTGTTTTTTGGCACCTGTTATCCATTGATAGTATTTTTTCTTTGAAGAGTAAGGTAGACTTTCATAAAATTTCATAGCTTCTTCATTTTCGTTAATAGCATTTTTAAAATCACCTGGTAATTCAATTACCCTTTCCTCTTCATCTTTTTCAATTTCAACAAATACTTTATCTAAAGCTTCTTTACCTATTTCTTTTCTTATGGCTTTAGTTATCCCTATTATATAACATCCTAGGCCCATATTTACTATAGATCCTCTATATTTGACTCCATCAAATTTAGCTTTTACTTTTATCCTTTTTGCATTAAATTCTGTTTCAACATCAAATGGTATTTCAATGAATGTAGCATCTTTATCTGGTACTTTCTGTATTATTGCTTCAAACTCATAGATCATATTTTCCTCTCTAGGCACAAATCTTTAGTATATATCTTCTCTAACTAGATAATCATTACCATCTTGGTCTTTGAATGAGAATATTTTTCCATAAGGCATTATCATTAATTCTCCTACTTCAACTTCATTTGATTTCATTTTATTGTAAGTATTTTCTATGTCCCTAGTACTTAAAATTATATTAGGATGATTAACATTTGCTTTTGGATTTTGAGATAACATCATATTTTTATCATATATAACAAATGTAGTAAATTCTTCTTTACTTGGTCCAACTTCTAGCCATTTCATAGAAGGTCCCATTTGCTTTTCTAATTTAACTATAAAGTTCATTTTGTTGATCCAAAACTCTTTAGCCTCTTCTTGATTGTTAACATATATAGTTATTTTTCCTATTTTGTCTATCATATAATTTCCTCCTAAATTGTTGTAAAAAACTACATATTTAATTTTTTATTTCAAGTTCTATAAATTAATTTGAGATAATATTATAAACATATTCTTTTTAAGATTATATACCCCAAAAAACAAAATGTATATCTTATTATTAATAAAAATTATGCTAAATTTTTATCATTAACTTACATATTTTTATATCATAAATAAATATAGGCTATGGAGATTGCTCCATAGCCTAAGTTTTTATCTTATTTATTTTAGTTTTAATAAGATAGCTTCTACTGATTGTTTTTGTATTAATATAAATTATTAGATTTTATTACTTATTTACCAGCTATTGATAGCTCCTTAACTATAACAGAAGGAGAACCAACATTACTCATAGGGAATTTTAAATCACTTCCAACTACTTCTATATCTTTTAATAATTCAAAGTAATTTCCTGCAACAGTTATTTGTTCTATAGGATGAGTCTTAACTCCATCTTTTATATAAAATCCTTTAGCAGCTAATGAAAAATCTCCACTTATTGAGTTAGCTCCAGAGTGAAGCCCTGCTAAATCAGTTATCATTATTCCCTCATCAACTATCTTCATAAGTTCATCTAAATCTTTATCTCCAGCTTCAATATATAAGTTACTACACTCAACACCTATATTTGATGCAAATGATGCTTTAAATCCATTACCAGTACTCTTAGTATTTGCTTTATTTGCAGTTTTTAAGTTGTGAAGTAATGTATTTAATCTACCACTAGATACTAATTCTTTTTTATAAGTTGCCACACCTTCATCATCAAAAGGAGTTGACCCTAATCCATTATCTAAAAGTGGGTTATCAACTATAGTTAAAACTTCACTTCCTATAATCTCACCTTCTTTTTCCTTAAGAAGAGATAATCCCCTTTGTGCAGCATCTGCACTAAATGTATTTGAGAAAGTTTCAAGAAGTGATGCCATAGCATCTTTATATAGTATAGTTTTATATTTTTTAGATTCTATACTACTTCCATTTAATTTACTTATAGCTTCTTTAATACCATCTTTAGCTATTTCTTTTGGATTTAATTTATCTATAGAATTAACTATAGAATATCCTATACCATCTTGTTTTTGACCATTATCTTCAACAACAGGTACAACATAAGCCATTAATATATTACTTTTATTATTAAGCTCTAATCCATTAGTGTTATATATGCTATGACTAGATGAACTATATGATATTTTACAACCATTTATATTAGCGACCTTATCGTAAGACTTAGCTTCTTTTTCTATATTAAGTACTAAATCTATCATTTTAGCTGGGTCTATGTTTTCTAAGTCTTCACTGTAAGTTTTAACTTCGCTATAATTCTTATCACCTTTATATATAAATTGAACATCATCACTTTCTACATTTAAAGCACTTTCCTTAGCATTTTTTATAAGCATATTTAAGGCATCAAAATCTAGTATTTCAGTAAAAGAATATCCCATTTTACCATTTATTAATCCTCTAAAAGAAAGCCCCTTAGATTTTTCTAAGTTGTACTTTTCAACTTCACCTTCATAAACACTTATACTTAAGCTTTCTCCTTGAGTGTAGTATATTTCGCATTCACTAAATCCAGCTTCTAATCCTTTTTTAAGCAACATTTTTCTAAAAGCATTAAATTCCATGACTAATTCTCCTCTCTTCCACCAACTGTTATTTCTTTTACTCTTATCATTGGTTGACCTACGTTAGTTGGTATACTTCCAGAAGATGAACCACACATACCTTGTGCTTGTTTTAGATTGTTTCCAACCATATCTATATTCATTAAAACCTCGCTACCTTTTCCTATTAAACTAGCACCTCTTACAGGTTCTACTATTTCACCATTTTTAACTAAATAACCTTCTGATACTGCAAAGTTAAATTCACCAGTAACAGGGTTTACTGATCCTCCACCCATTTTTTTTGCATATAATCCATTGTCTATAGACTTTATTATATCTTTAGGATCATCAGTACCATTAGCTATATAAGTATTAGTCATTCTTGAAGTCGGTGCAAATTTATAGCTTTGACGTCTACTACTTCCAGTAGCTTTCATATTCATTCTTCTACCATTTAATTTATCTATCATATATGACTTTAGTATTCCATTTTCTATTAATACATTCTTTTTAGTAGGATTTCCTTCATCATCAATATTTGCTGAACCCCAGTGATTAGTTAATGTTCCATCATCTATTGCAGTTACCTTAGTTGATGCTATTTGCTGACCTAACTTATCTGAAAATACAGAGTTTCCTTTAGCAACAGAAGTAGCTTCTAGTGAATGGCCACATGCCTCATGAAATATTACTCCACCAAAACCATTGTCTATTGCTACTGTCATTTTACCTGCTGGGCAATTTTTAGCATTTAGCATTGTTACTGCTACACGAGATGCTTCTTTTCCGTAGTATTCTGGGTCTATTTTTTCAAATAACTCAAATCCCATACTAGCACCAGGTCCTTCAAAACCTGTTTGATTTTCAGTTTCATTAGATGCTACAGAGTTTATAGATAGTCTTGTTCTTATTCTTCTATCTTCTACATATAGTCCTTCTGTGTTTGCTATTAATACTTGTTGGTCTTTATCTAAGTATCCAACACTTACTTGAGATATTAAGCTATTGTATGATTTTGCACTTTTATATGCCCTTTTCATAACGTCTATTTTTTTGTTGTATCCTACAGTGTTTGGATATATTTTTATAGGATTTATATCTGTTAAAACTTTAGTATTATTTAAAGTTATGCTTATATCTTCTTTTAAGCTACCTAATGCTAAAGCTGCTTTATAAGCTGTATCAATTAGTGAGTTTAGGCTATTGTCATTAGTGTATGCATATACACTTTTTAATCCTTTAAATATTCTAATTCCTATACCGTAACTTCTTCCCCCTAGTGCATTTTCTATTTTTTCATCTATTAAACCTATAGAGTTAGTTATAGTGTCTTCTTCAAATATTTCAGCAAAGTCAGCACCTGTTATTAGGCACTTTTCTAATACTTTGGTTGCTATTTCTTTAGATAACATAATTTTCCTCCTATTTACTCGTATATTTATATTATATATATAAAAACACCCGTATACAATGTATACGAGTGTCCTATATTTAAATGATTTATTTATAAGTTATTAGCAATACTTTTTCTAAGCTCTATAAAATTATTTATTTCTTCTTCATTAGGTCCTACTTCACCATGAAAATCTAATCCTTCTTTTCTAACTCCATATTTTCTATATGCATTAAACTTATACTTGCACTTATCTTTAATAATCTTTGAAACTTCTATTACAGTTTCTTCATTATTTAAATTAGGAGCTATAACAGTTCTAACTTCGTAAAGTTTTTCTATACTTAAAAGATATTTTAAGTTTTTTAACACTATATCATTACTTACTCCTGTTAATTTAATATGCTCATATTCATCAATACTTTTAACATCTAGCATAAATTTATCAGTTAAATCAACAAGTTCTTTATGCTCTGTTAAGTCTATGCTTCCATTAGTATCTATAAAACAAGTAAGGTTTAATTCATATTTAACTTTTTTAAATAATTTTACTAAAAAATCTGAGTTAAGAGTACACTCACCACCACTTACAGTTATCCCTTGAATAAATGGACTTATTTCTTTAATTTCTTCAAAAAGTTTATCTACTGAATAGTCTTTAGTTTTAGGGCTTGATAAATTATCACATGCTTTAATGCAATCGTCACATCCTATACATTTTTTATCATCCCAAATCACTTTATTATCTATTTTAAATAATGCATCTACCTTGCAAGTTGAAATGCACTTACCGCAATTTATACACTTATTTATAGTTTCTGGGTTATGACAATAAGTACATTTAAAATTACACCCTTGAAAAAATATAGCGGTTCTATTTCCTGGTCCATCTATACAAGAAAAAGGAATAATCTTGTTAACTAGTGCCATAATTAAGCCCTACGCTTTCTATCAAAAGCTTTAGAACCATGTTTTGCATTCATACCAAATACTGTTGCATTATTTTTAACTGCATTCCCACTTTCAAGCTGATTAACTTCTGATTTTTTAACTAAATATCCTGTAACACGAACTACATCACTACTATCTGAATAAGCTGATATATATCTTATTCCAGTTTTAAATGCTCCATCTATAACATTAACTATAGCTTCTGGATTATCTTTATATGTATCTTCAAACACAAATATATCACCTATTCCATTAAAGAAATACTTATGATATGGTGCTGATTGTATAATGTGTTTAAATAATTCAGGTTCTTCTCCTACTGGAATTCTACATCCTGGAGATATACCTGTATCTGTATCTATTCCAACTTGAGCGTGCATTAAGTGTTGACCTCCAAAACACCCTGTATACTTTGATTTATGTGAAGTTACTATAGAATTAATATTTTCTATTATTCTTAACCCTAGTTCATTAGCTTCTTTTGAATATCCAAATCTGTCCTCTTGATTAGTTGCATTTAATAAATGATTTACAGCCTCAGCAAGTCCAACTATACCAAACATTCCTGAGAATAACTCTTTTTTAATAAATCCTTCTAATACAAGGAAGTTTGATTTAAAGAATGCTGCTTCTTCTACTAAAAATCTTATTCTTTCATCTATATACTCAAGCATCTTTTGTGTAACAAAAGGTATTTTATTTTCTATAAAATCATCAACAGAACTTGATTCTTCTGCTAATCTACTAAGAACAAGTCTAACTAGGGTATATCCCCCTCCACCTATTAAAAATCCATTGTAACAACTTGCAAGTGCATATTTTTCAGTTTTAAAATCAACAACATCCATCTTATGATTTGCAAAACTTGGCTTAGCTGTAGATAATGCTGTTTGTGCACATAGTGCTATAAATTCTTTTGATGTTAAGTCTTTATCATATTTAACTGTTAAATTTGGTACTGCACATTGTAATTCGCTCATTGCTTTAAGTATAAGTCTACCAGCTTTAGTATCTATTGGACCTATGTTTGCATGAACAAATGAATCAGTAAGTGTTCTATCTATGTGTTTTAAGTATAATTTTATAGCCTTGTAAGCTTCTTCTTCATCTTTTACAAAAGGCTCTAAAAGTTCATCTATATTCCCTAAATATACTGGATATGATGTTATTGATGGAACATGCTTGTAAAATATTAATAAGTTATTAGTTGCTTCCCATATATCATTAGGTACATCAAGTTCTAAAAACTTGCATCCTTCTTTCATTAGTTTTTCATAATCTGGTATAACATATCTTGGTCTGTAAGGAGCATTACCTTCAAACATTGTGCATATTATATTTTTTTCTAGCAAAGGTTTAGTTTCTTCATCTATATTTAATACATTAAGAGTACTTTCTCCTTGACCTGCTAGCTGTAGTACTTGTTGATTATAAGTTAAAGTTTCATTTTTTATAATGTTTAGTGCTTGGTTCATATATTTTCCCCCTATAATTTATATTAATTATTTACTTTTAATTGAATCTAGTTTATTTAATAATTTATAAAACTGTTCTTTATTTATTGATATATATTTTCTATTTACACAAATTAATTTTTCTTCTTTTAATTCTTTTAAGTTTCTATTTATTGTTCTTATAGAAAATCCTAATACTGACCCTATTTCTTCTCTTGTTTTATATATATATACAACATCTTTTTCTTCACTTTCAAATATATCTATTAAGTAATTTATTAGTGAATAGATTGCTGGGTATGCAAGAACTTCTCCTTTATTTAAAGATTGTTCATACATACTTTTTGATACAAAGTGTAATATTTTTAATGTTAAATCTTGGTCTAGTTTAATCCATTTTATAAAATCACTTGTAGATATTTTAAGCATTATACAATCTGTTATAGTTTTAAGTGTTGATGAGTAAGCTTGTTTATTTGCCATAATTTCCATAACACCTATATATGCTATAGAATCTACATCGGCAAAACTATATACAAATCCATTTTCAAATTCATTTCTAACTTGCATTTTTCCATCAAGACTTATATATATGTCTTTTATATTTTCGCCTTTTAATGCTACTGTTTTTTCCTTTTTAATTTTTATAATTTCACATTTATTTTTTATATTATTGGGTATTTTATCTATAAATTCTTTTGTATGTTTATCTTGTGTATAATTAGAGAACACACTATCTTGCATATTTTAAGTTTCTCCTAACTATTTAACTTTTATTTTATTTTATCATTGTTTTACAAAAGTAAAAGGACATATGTCCCTTTATATTTTAAATAATGGCTACAAACATACCTATATTACAATAAATACTATTAGAAATAGATTTTTTAAACTTAATTAAGATAATATATTTCACTTTAAATTTAATGAAACTATTTTTTAATTGGAAAATAATTGAATACTGTATATAATATAATCAAAGTTCGCAATTGATATATAATGCGAAATAAAGATATTTTAGATATCATATAGATAAATATGAATTTGTAAAGGGGATAATAGGTATGAATACAGCAACATTTCTAGATATATTAGCAGTAGCAGAAAAACTAAAATGTAATACGAGACATTCATGGACATCGAGCGGACGCCATGAAAGTGTAGCAGAACATAGCTGGCGTATTGCATTAATGGCATTATTAATGCGTGATGAATTTCCAAAAATTGATATGGACAAGGTAATTCGTATGTGTTTGATTCATGATTTAGGTGAAGCCTTTACTGGTGATATTCCTGCTTTTGAAAAGAAAGAAGAAGATAGTAAAAAAGAAGATGAGGAACTTTTCAAATGGATAAAAACTTTCCCTAATCCTTATCGTGAGGAATTCACAGAGCTTTTAAAGGAAATGAATGAACTAAATACTGATGAAGCAAAGCTTTACAAAGCATTAGACAATTTAGAAGCAGTCATTCAGCATAACGAGGCGGATATTAGTACTTGGATTCCGCTAGAATATGACTTACAGTTTACTTATGGTGCAGATAAGGTGAAATTTTCTCCTTATTTAAAAGAGCTAAAGGAAGAAATAGACCAAAGAACGACAGAAAAAATAGCTCAAAAGAAGGAAGCTTAGTTATTTAGAATAAAGGCTATGTTAGCTAACTTTGTTATAAATATCAATTTAAAATAACTCTATCTTAGTCATTGAAATGTTGAGTATACTAAGATAGAGTTATTTCGTAATTTATTAATATTATTCTTTAATATCTTCTGTTGTAAGTATTGCGTTCTTATCTATCCCTGAATATTGATAACCTGTAACTTTAATTCCAACTAATACTGTTAATGCTATTCCTATGATTATTTTTTACCTTTTGATTTCATTTTTATCCCCCATGATATATTTTCTTGTTTATTGTACAATTTTGATCCCTAGTTAAAATGCATTTGTTATAATTATGATAATATATTTTTATGGTGAGTGTATATATTTATATTATTTTTGTTGTAGTGTTTTATTTTTTGATGTATTTATAATTTTCATCACTACGCATTATATTTTAATAAATTTATGTATAAGTAAAACCACCTTAATATTAATCAAGGTGGTAATAAAATCTATTTTATATTATTTTCATAATCCTAGTTTATTTACTATACTTTAAAATAAAGTTCCCCATTTCAATTGCACAATCTTCACTTTGTGGATAAACGCCTATATTATCTCCATATGCATGACCAAATCCTTTATACAGTACTGTTGTAGTGTCAACACCAGCTTTAACAAGCTTTGCAGCATAAGCTAAACATTCTACCTTTAAAAAATCATGTTCTCCAACTGTAATAAATGTAGGAGGTAATCCTTTTAGATCTCTAATATACGGACTCAAATATCCATTTTTAATTTCATCTGTACCTAATATATCTTTTAACCCACCTGATAATCCATCAAACATGTTTAGCATAAACTCTATGCCTGATTTATGTTTAGGAGACATTTCATATTCATCCTTACTCCATTTAAAGAATTCATCTTCTTCATTAGCCATATTTACAGTAGGGTAAAGTAATAATTGTCCTTTTACCATACCTAAGTTAGCTTCAAAATCTTTAGTAGTACAATATTGAGTTAGGTTTCCACCAGCACTATCTCCTGCTACAAATATATTATTCTTATCTCCACCTAGACTTTCTGCATTATCACAAATCCACTTTAACACAGAATAACAATCTTCATGACCAGTTGGATATGGATTTTCTGGTGCTAAACGGTAATCAACTGAAAAAGCTAGTATGTCTGTTTTTTCAACAATTAACTTTACTAACTCCTCAACAACATCAGGTGAGCCTCCAAAGAATCCACCACCATGAATAAAGTAAAGAACTGGAGCATTTTCCTTCATAGTTTCAGATTTATATATACGTACTGGTATTTTATATCCATCATTAGCTTCAACATGTTCATTTATAATATCAATATTTTTTTCAACAATCGGAATACTCTTAATCTCACCAAACATATTTCTTAATCTACCAATTGATTTTAAAGATGCATCCATATTCAACATGCTTTTAGGCATAAGTTTCATTATTTTTAGTTGTTTTTTCATATCATTATAAAGACGAGGATCCATTGCCCCTCTTTCATCACTATCAGGTAAGTTCTTCACTAAAACTTTTGCACCTTTAATATCGACTATTTCTTGTTTTTTTACAATATTATCTAATAATTCTTTTGAATATTTTCTACTCATCTTTACGCTCCCCTTTTTATTGATTATATTTTTTTAATGTCCATTTTACTAAACGTTTTCATGTATTATAAAAAAATAAACCCATAATTTGTTTATATTCAAATATATGCGTTTATTTTACTCATTAAAATTTTATCATTTCTTATTAAGTTATTGTTTCCATTTTTTGTTCTCTTTTTGGTTATTTTTTGACGCTTTAAAATACTTACGGTATTTAAGTGGAGTCATATTATACTTTTGTTTAAACACACTTATAAAAGACTTTATATTTGAAAATCCATGAAAAGATGCAATATCTTGGATGTTGTCATCACTATTAATTATATCTTCATAAGCTTTAGAAAGCCTAAAGTTATTTAAATAAGCTTTATATGTAACTCCAAACCACTTATGAAATTTTCTTGAAAAATATTCACTACTCATATAAAAATGCTTAGAAATATGTTCTAAAGTTAATTCTTTCTTATAATTTTCACTTATATAAATTAAAATTTCTTTTTGCCTTTCTTTATACTTAAAATAATTATTTGTATAATTATCTTCTTTTTGAATCCTATAATTAGTTAATAAAATATATAAAATTTCATAAATATATGAGTTTATCTTAATATAGTCTAATTCATTTTTATTTAAAGAAAATTCTTTTATTTCTAAGAAAATCTCCTGTAATCTATCCTTTTTACAATTTGAATTCATAATATCAAACTGTATACTATCAATATTTGGATATACTTTTTTTATAAAGTCATAAGATAAAACTAAAATAACAACCCCACATAATTTGCCTTGATATTTCTCAAATTCATGAACATCTCCACTATTTACAAGAACGAAATCTCCACTCTTTGCACTAATACTTTTGCCATTAATAAAACCCATTAATTCCCCTTCAGTTACAAAATTAATTTCAATACTTCTATGCCAATGAGAATGAATATAGTAATGTCTTTTCACATCAGTATTTTCTTTTCCAAAATATCCTAATAAGGCTGGTAAATTAGGATTTAGGTTTATTTTTTCATATATAACATTATTCATAATAATCTCCACTCTAAAACTTCTAAAAAAATATATTTAAATTATCTAAGTTCAGTTATTTAATTAATTTCTATTATAATTTACATTTACATAATTTACTATAGCCTAGCAGAATCTCTAAACTTTTTTGGAGTTACCCCTGTAAACCTTTTAAATATTTTAGTAAAATAGCTTTGATCATTAAAATGTAGCAATACAGATATTTCTAAAATTGAATAATCATCTAATAAAAGCAATCTCTTTGCTTCTTCAACTTTTTCTTTTAAAATATATTCACTTATAGTAATACCCACCTCTTTTTTAAAAAGCCTAGATATGTAGCTAGTATTAAAATTAATATGCTCACATATATCCTCTAAAGATATATTACTATATAAGTTTTGATATATAAAAGAAATGCAAGCTAGTATAGGGCTTGAAAAATTATTATTTTTTAAAATACGAACTCGATCAGAAAAATCACAAGCCATAGTTATTCTTAAATTATTTAAATCATTGAGTGTATTAAGTTCTTCAATATGTTGAATATAAGAGTCACTAAGTGTATATGCAACTTCCGTATTCATTCCACCAGCAATTGCAGCACGAGTTACTAAGGTAGCAGTGGTAATTAACAAATTTTTTAATGATCTTATTGAATTATTCTTAGCTAAAACACCATAATTGCCAATTACAGGATCGCTCAAAACTTTAATTAGCTTCTCTTTGTTCCCAGTTCTTATACAGTCCATAATTGCCTCTTCATACATAAACGGATGATGAAAAACATCATTTTTTCTAGCTAAAGTGGCTATATTTTCAAAATTGCTAGAAATATTACTGATTATATCGTTGTTATAAGAGTTTGTTTTTATAACATCATCAAAACTTATCTTTTTATTGTAAATTAGATAATAAGATAGAATACTTGTATTTATAAATGTATTAAAATCTATAATTGGTAAAGAATTATAATATTTTAATAAAATATTCTTTTCTTCAAGAGTTATCTTATGTAGAAAAATATTATCTATATTATCAAATTCAATGTGCTCATAAAGGCAAGGTCCAATAATAAAAGTACCAATAAATTCATTATCAATACAAAGTCCAATAGATATAAAATTTTCCATATACTCTGTAGATTTAATCACAGGAACAGGTGCAAACGTATTTAAGTTAAAGTTTTTTGAAATAGATTTTATTAATCTATCATCAATTATATCTAAATTATTCTTACCCTTTGTAGAGTATTTCAATGAGCCATCTTTACTAAAAAAATATAAAGGTATTTTTAAAGTATCAAATATAATATTACAAATAAAATTTATATCATTACACATTTCTGTTTTTAAAATCATAAAAAATCCCCTTTAGTCAAAATAATAATAAAAAAGCAAAATAATACAAAAATTATACTATTATTATTGATAATATATTATATATAACTAAACAATCAAGTCATACTTGATAGTGATATTTAAAATAATCATCAATAAGGTAAATCAAAATAAAAAGGGGAATTATGACTATGAAAAAATGGAAAGAAATTAAAAAACATGGCTATAATATTATCTTAAATGAAGGTGGTCAAAATATAGCTTATTCACCTAACTCAGGAGTTAAAATAATTGAAGAAGATGGATATGCTTTTAAAAACTTAAGTAAAAGTGGAAAATTAGAAAAATATGAAGACTGGAGATTACCAGTAGAAGAAAGAGCTAAAGATTTAGCATCAAAAATGAGTATAGAGCAAATAGCAGGGCTAATGCTTTATAGTGCACATCAATCTATTTCAACTAAAGATGACTTTTTCTCTAAGGCATTTGCAGGTACATATAATGGTAAAAAACTAGAGGAATGTGATGCTAAAATAACTGATTTAACTGATCAACAAAAGAATTTCTTGTTAAATGATAACTTAAGACATGTATTAATAACCGTAGTAGACGATGCTAAGACTTCTGCTGTGTGGAATAACAATGTACAAGCTTTTGTAGAAAAAACAGGATTAGGAATACCAGTAAATACAAGTAGTGACCCAAGACATGGTGCAAGTGCAGATACAGAATTTAATGCAGGTGCAGGTGGTGATATTTCAAAATGGCCAGAGCCACTAGGTCTTGCTGCTACTTTTGATAGTGAATTAGTTAGAAATTTTGGGCATATCGCAGCTAAAGAATATAGAGCTTTAGGAATAGCTACAGCTTTATCTCCACAGGTAGATATAGCAACAGAACCAAGATGGATGAGATTTAATGGTACTCTTGGAGAAGACCCAATTTTATCAAGAGATTTAGGTGAGGCATATTGTGATGGCTTCCAAACTTCATATGGTGAAAATGAGATAAATGATGGTTGGGGATATGATAGTGTAAATGCAATGGTTAAACATTGGCCAGGTGGAGGTAGTGGAGAAGGTGGTAGAGATGCTCACTATGCTTATGGTAAGTTTGCTGTATATCCAGGAAATAATTTTGATGACCATCTAATACCTTTTACAGAAGGTGCCTTTAAATTAAAAGGAAAAACTAAAAAAGCTTCTGCCGTAATGCCATACTACACTATATCTTATAATCAAGATAAGAAAAATGGTGAAAATGTAGGTAATTCATATAACAAATATATAATAAATGATTTATTAAGAGATGAATATAAATACGATGGAGTTGTATGTACAGACTGGATGATTACTAAAGATAATCACGTAGTTGACGCATTCATATCAGGAAAGTGTTGGGGTGTTGAGACTCTTTCAGAAGATGAAAGACATTACAAAGCACTTATGGCTGGTGTTGACCAATTTGGAGGAAATAATGAAGTTAAACCAGTACTTAATGCATATGAAATGGGTGTTAAGGAACATGGAGAAGAATTTATGCGTGCTAGATTTGAAAAATCAGCAGCAAGGTTATTACTTAATATTTTCAGAACAGGATTATTTGAAAATCCATATGTAGATGTAGATAAGTCTCAAGAATTAGTAGGTAACCCTGAATTTATGCAAGCTGGATATGATGCACAATTAAAATCATTAATTATGTTAAAAAATAAAAATAACGTACTTCCAATAAATGAAAGAAAAAAGTATATATTCCAAAAAGAAAAATAAAAGAAAGTAAGGACTGGTTTGGTAATGTAATACCTGCTAGAGAAATTGATCCTGTTAGTAAAGTTATAGTAGAAAAATACTTTAATGTTGTAGATGATGCAAAAGATGCTGATTTTTCAATAGTATTTATAGAATCTCCTAAAACTGTTGGATATACAAAAGAAGAAGGATACTTACCAATAAGTTTACAATATAGACCATACACTGCAGTAAATGCAAGAGAAACAAGTATTGCAGGAGGTGACCCATTAGAATCATCAACTAATAGATCTTACTTAGGAAAAACTAACTTTGCTAGTAATGAATCAGATTTAGATATAATACTAGAAACAAGAAAAGCTATTGGTAAAAAACCTGTAATAGTATCTTTAAATATGACAAATCCAACTATAGTAGGAGAATTTGAGCAATATGTAGATGGAATAATCACAGACTTTGGAGCACAAACACAAGCTATAATGGATATAATTAGTGGAAATGTAAATCCAAGTGGATTGTTACCATTTAATATGCCTGCTAATATGGAAACTGTAGAGGCGCAATGTGAAGATGTTCCTCATGATATGAAGTGTTATGAAGATGAATTAGGAAATGTATATAAGTTTGCATATGGCCTTGATTTTAATGGAGTTATAAATGACAGCAGAGTAGCAAAATATAAAATTAAATAAGTAATTTAATATTTATAAATAAAAAACCTCGACAAGACATTTATGTATTGTCGAGGTTTTTATGATGGGTCTAAATCATTTTCATAAGTTTTGGTATAAATAAACTTATTTCTGGTATAAATGTTACTAACATAAGTACAACCAATATACCTACATAGAATGGTAATAAATATTTTATTACATCTTCTAGTTTTGTTTTACCTACTTTACATCCAATAAACAGTGTATTTCCAACTGGCGGTGTTATATTACCTATACATAAGTTAAATATAAGCATTATACCAAATTGGACAGAGTCCATTCCAAAGTTTTTAGCTATTGGTAAAAATATTGGTGTAAATATTAATATTGCTGGAGTTAAGTCCATAAATGTACCAACTATTAATAATATTAAGTTCATTATTAGTAATATTACAACTGGATTTGAAGATATTCCTAATAATAATTCTGTTATTGCACTTGGAATATTTGTAAATGCCATAACCCAAGACATTATTGATGATACCCCTATTAAGAATATTATTATCCCTGTCATTTCAACTGTTTCTAGTAGTATTCTAGGCATATCTTTTACTTTTATAGATTTGTAGAAAAAGAATGATAATATGAAAGAATATACAACTGCAACAGCTGCTCCTTCTGTAGCTGTGAATATACCACCTACTATACCACCTATTATTACAAATATTAAGGCTAAACTAGGAAGTGCATCTATAAATATTTTCATAGCTTCACCAAAGCTTATCTTATATTTAGTTGAATACTTATACTTTTTCGCAAGTATAAATGCTACTACCATTACTGATAATCCCCATAATATTCCTGGTATATATCCAGCCATAAATAGTGCTGCTACTGATGTTCCTCCACTTACTAATGAATATATTATAAGTGAGTTACTTGGAGGAATTAAAAGCCCAGTTGGTGCAGATGCTATATTAACTGCCGCACTATAGTTTTTATTATAACCTTCTTTTTCTTGAAGTGGAGACATTGTTCCACCGATTGCAGCAGCTGCTGCAACTGAAGAACCACTTACTGCCCCAAATAGCATGTTTCCTACTACATTTGTATGTGCTAAAGATCCTGGTAATTTACCACTTAATACTTTTGCAAAGTTTACTAATTTTAATGCGATACCACCGTTGTTCATTATTATCCCTGCTAATACGAAAAATGGTATTGCTAATAATGAAAAACTACTTATTCCCGTAAATATTCTTTGTGCCCCAGTTAGTACTGCTACATCCCATGATAATGTAGTTAATATTCCAAATATAGATGCTACACCTATAGTTACAGATATTGGTATTCCTAATAAAAGCAGTATAGGAAATGCAATAGCTATAGCTGAACCTGCTTGAAATGCTAATTCCATAATCTTATCTCCCTTGGATTAATTATATTTTTTATTTCTACGCAACCTTTTCATTCTTTCTGTTTGATTTAGTTACCTCTCTGTCTGATTGAGCCATCTCTTGCTTTAAATCAATTAAGTTTAATATATTGTAAATAATCGTTATTACTCCTGATAATGGTAATGCTAAATATATATATCCCATAGATATTCCTAGTGATGGTGATACTTGCCCCATAGCTAACATACTTATTTGAACTCCACCTAATACTAAAACTAATGCTGAGAATACCATTACTACCAATTCTGTCATTACATTTAATATCATTTTTACTTTAGGACTTTTTGATTCAAGTTTTTGTCTAAAAAACACCATAGTCATATGATCTTTTTTACCAAATACATAAGCTGAACCTAATAAAGCCATCCATACAAATGAATATATTAGTAAATCTTCTGATACTGTACTTGGATTATTTAGAACATAACGAGTTATTATTTGCCAAGTACCTAAAACTACCATAAATGCTAGTAGTGTCATACATATGACTTCTATTACTTTGTTTAACATGTTTCTTAACTTATTCATCTTCGTTCCCCCTACTAGTATTTATTTACTTGTTGGTGCTTTTGCTTGTATTTTATCGTATATAACTTTTACTTCTTTGTCATTTTCAGTCATTTCTCTATGAAGTGGTAAAACTTTTTCTTTAAATGGTTCTGTATCTGGGTAGTAGAATTTAACCCCCATCTTTTTTGATTGTTCTACTGCTTCACTTACTTTATCTTCCCAAGCATCAACTTGGAATTTATTTATTTCATTAGCCGCATCTAATATTATATTTCTATGTTCTTCACTTAAATTATCTAATAACTTAGCATTCATTATTAATATGTCTGGAATCATACCATGTTGGTTATATGAATAATATTTTGCAACTTCTCCATGCTTATTATTAGTAAGTGCTAATTCATTATTTTCAGCTCCATCTATAACCTTTTGTTGAAGAGCAGTATAAACTTCTCCGAAACTCATTGGTGTAGCTGAACCACCTAATAATTCCATCATCCTTATGTTTGTTTGACTTTGTTGTACTCTTATTTTCTTCCCTTTTAAATCTTCTGGCTTCATTACAGGCTTATCTGTTGTGTACATATTTCTTGAACCTGCATCAAACCATGTAAGACCAACAAATCCAGATTCTCTAGTTGATTCATATATATCGCCCATTATATCTTTGTCATTCATTACAGAATGATAATGTTCTTTACTATTAAATAAGTATGGAAGGTTGAATACGCTATATGATTTATTAAAACTTTCAAGCAAACTTATACTTCCAACAGCTATATCTATAGCTCCCGTTTGAGTAAGTTCTACCGACTCACGCTGTCCACCTAATAACTCATTTGGGTATACTTGTATATCTATTTCATTATTAGTTTTATCTTCTACAATTTTTTCAAACTCTTTTAGTGCTAAGTGTATTGGATGTTCCTCACCTTGGTTGTGAGCAACCCTCATAACCCTTGCTTCATTACCTTTACTTGAACTACATCCAACTACCGATAAACTAGCTATAGCTGCAAGTAAAATAACTTTAATCCTTTTATTCATATATAAATTCCCCCTAGGATTATTTTATAAAATATTTTTTAGCGTTGTTGTAACATATATCTTCTACTATGTTGCCTAATATTTCTAAATCATATGGATATTCTCCATTTTCAACTAACTTTCCTAAATAATTGCAAAGAATTCTTCTAAAATACTCATGTCTTGTAAATGATAAGAAACTTCTTGAATCTGTAAGCATTCCTACAAATTTACTAACTAAACCTAATTGTGAAAGTGCTATAAGCTGTCTTTCCATTCCATCCTTTTGGTCATTAAACCACCATCCAGAACCAAATTGGATTTTCCCTGCAACTTGTCCACCTTGGAAGTTTCCAATCATAGTTCCTAATACTTCATTATCTTTTGGATTTAAACAATAAAGAATAGTTTTAGGTAGCTTATCTTCTACATCTAAGCTATCTAATAACCTTGATAAAGAATAAGCGATTTCCCCATCGTCAATACTATCAAATCCTGCATCCGCTCCAACAGAATTAAACATTCTAGTATTATTATTTCTAAGTGCACCTATATGAAGTTGCATTACCATATTTCTTTCACTATACATTTTCCCTAATTCTATTAATGTAAATGTTGTGTATTTTTGAGCATCTTCTATGCTTATTTCTTCTCCCGCTAAAACTTTAACAAATATGCTTGCAACTTCCTCTTTGTTAGTAGGTTTAAAATAAACTCTTTCTAAACTATGGTCTGTTATATTGCAACCATTGTCTACAAAGTAATTTAACCTTTTTTCTAATATTTCTATTAATTTATCATAATCTTTAATTTCTGTATCTTCTGTTTTCCCTAATAACTTTATGTAATCACAAAAATCTTTATTTTGTATCTTTAATGCTCTATCTGGTCTAAATGTAGGTCTTACCTCACACTCAAAACTATCATCAGCATTAATTTCTTTATGATATTTTAAATCATCAACTGGATCATCTGTAGTTCCTATATAAACTACATTAGATATACTTATTAATTTTCTGGCAGTTAAATTCTTTTTTACTATAGCATTATTGCATTTTTCCCAAATGTCTTTTGCAGTCTTTGCACTTAAAGTATCTTCAACATTAAAGTATCTTTTAAGTTCTAGATGTGACCAATGATATATAGGATTTCCTATTAAATAAGGCATCATATTTGCAAATTCATAGAATTTTTCAAAATCACTAGCATCACCAGTTATATATTTTTCATCTATTCCAAAACTTCTCATGGCTCTCCACTTATAATGATCATGGTATAACCACATTTGAGTTATATTTTCATATTCTTTATCTTCTGCTATTTCAACTGCTGGCAAGTGGCAGTGGTAATCAAATATCGGCATTTTTGAAGCATTATTATGATATAAGATTTTAGCTATCTCATTTGATAATATAAAATCTTGATCCATAAACTTTTTCATAACTTTCTCCTAAATTAATATTTTTAATATCGTTTTCTTACTACATTAAATATTAACATGCATCTTAATATTTTCTAATATATTTCATTATTTTACCTTTTATACTATTTTTTATAAAGAGTGTTTCGAAATAAAATTTATTTCAAAACACTACTTTTATTTTCATTATTTATTCTTATTTATAGCCTCTATTAATCCATTTATATAAACTGCTCCTAAAGCTCTATCATATAATCCGTATCCTGGTCTTCCTGTTTCTCCCCATATCATTCTACCGTGATCTGGTCTATATGGTCCTTTAAAGTCATAGTCGCAATATGCTTTAACTATTTCATAGAAATCAAGTGATCCACACTCAGATAAATGAGCCACTTCATTAAAGCTACTCTCTCCTGTTATTAATACGTTTCTTAAGTGTGCAAAGTTTATTCTATTTTTTTCTTTTCCAAAGTATTCAACCATTTTTACTACATCATTAGTACTTGTGCATCCAAGTGATCCTGTACATAAAGTTATACCATTATATTCACTATCATAAAGATTTACAAATCTTTCTAGATTTTCAAAATTTGTTATTATTCTTGGAAGTCCAAATATACCCCATGGTGGATCATCTGGATGTATAGCCATTTTTACGTTGCTTTCTTCAGCTACTGGTATTATTTCTTTTATAAAGTATTCAAGATTTTCCCATAACTTTTCTTCATCTATATCTTTATATTGATCTAATAATGCTCCTAGTCCACCTTCTCCATAAGAAGTATCCCATCCTGGAAGTTCTAATTCACCTAGTGCTGGATCCATTTTCTTAACAGTTTCTTCATCATATATTAGACAAGTTGAACCATCTTCAAGTTCATAGTTTAGATCTGAACGAGTCCAGTCAAACACTGGCATAAAGTTATAACAAACTGTTTCTATTCCTGCTTTTCCAAGATTTCTTAACGTTTCTTTGTAGTTTTCTATGTACTTATCTCTAGTAGGTAATCCTAACTTTATATCTTCATGAACTGGTACACTTTCTATTACTGAAAGTTTTAGTCCATTGTCTTCTACAGTCTTTTTAAGTTCTAATATTTTGTCAATTGGCCACACTTCTCCAACTGGTATATCATATATCGCTGTAACTATTCCTTTCATTCCTGGTATTTGTCTGATGTACTCTATTTTTACAGGGTCATCTTGTCCATACCATCTAAACGTCATTTCCATTTACTGTTTCCCCCATTATCTCTTTATATTTTGTAGACCTTTATCTATCAAACTAATAACACATTCTTCGTCTACTAAATTTATATCTCCTCTTATCGAATGCTTTAGTGCACTTGCACAAACTCCAAATTCGACAGTCTTTTTTGAATCCATATTGTTTATTACTCCGTGAAGTATTCCTGCTGTAAATGCATCTCCTCCACCAACTCTATCTAATATATCAAATGTATATTCATTTGATATGTAGATATCTTTTCCATCAAATATATATCCTTTTAAAGAATTTTCATTTATGGAATGTACACTTCTTTTAGTACATGCTACATATTTTATATTTGGATAGTTCTTAAATAACTCTTTGTATAAATCTTTAAGAGAATCTTCAAAGTCTAAATCATTATCTTTATATTTTAATATATTTGTCATGTCTAACTTTCCTAAAAATGCTATATCTACATAAGGAAGTACTTTTTCTAAAAATCCTTTAGCTTCTTCTAAGCTCCAAAGCTTAGCTCTATAATTAGAATCCAAGGACACTAGTATACCATTTTGTTTACAGTGTTTTGCAATATCTATAACTAAGTTATATAACTCTTTGCTAAGTGCTGGAGTTATACCAGACATATGAACTAAACTTACATCTTTTAGCATACTTTTAATATCAAATTCTTCTTTATTTGCCATTGATATAGCTGAGTATTTTCTATCATATATAACTTCTGTACTTCTATATCCATGACCTATTTCAGAAAAATATATTCCTAGTCTTCCTTCTCCTCTAACGACTGAACTAGTATCTATATCAAATCCTTTTAAATCTCTTATTACTTTATCACCTAGTGAGTTGTCTGGTAATTTAGTTGCAAACTTAGTCTTATGACCAAAACAAGATAAACTTGCTATAACGTTTGCTTCACCTCCACCATAAATTGCTTCAAAAGAGTTTGACTGTATAATTTTTTTATTGTTGGGAGGTATTAACCTTAACATTACCTCCCCAAAACCTAAAACCTTTTTATTATTTGCTTCTGACATTTTGTATTTTCTCCACAAATTCCTTAGCTAAGTTTTCTATATCTTCTAAGCTTCCTGCATTAAATAGTGAACTTCCTACTCCTACACAAGAAACTCCCATTTCAAACCACTTATCTACATTATCTATACTAACTCCACCAGTTGGCATTATTTCAACATTTGGTATTGGAGCTTTTATAGCTTTTACATACTTTGGTCCAAATACATCACCTGGGAATAACTTAACCATTTTATTTCCTTTATCTTGTGCATTCATTATTTCACTTACTGTCATACATCCTGGTAAATAAAGTGTATTTAATTGTTTGCATACTTCATTAACTTCTTCACTATATCCTGGACTTACAACATATTTTGCTCCCGCTAATATTGCATCTTTAGCCATTTCTCTATTTAAAACACTTCCAACACCTAGTATTAGATTTTTGTCATCTCTTAGTTCATTTATTAAATCAACAACATTAGGTATTGAGTATGTTAATTCTACCGCTCTTATTCCGCCATTTACACAAGCATTTATATATCCTTTAGCTTCTTCATGGTCTTTTGCTCTAATTACTGCTACTATTCCTTCTTTTTTTATACTTTCTAGCATAATATCCCCCTATACTCCTGAGTATGCTGAAAATGCTCCATCTACTGGTATAACAACACCATTTACAAATCCTGATGCATCTTCACTTACTAGATATAATAATGTACCTATTAATTCTTGGGCTTCTCCAAATCTTCCCATTGGTGTGCTATTTAATATCTTGTTGCTTCTTTCTGTTGGTGTTCCATCTTCATTGAATAATAACTTTTCATTTTGTGCTGTTACAAAGAAACCTGGTGCTATAGCATTTACTCTTACTCCTACTTTAGACATGTGTACAGCTAACCATTGAGTAAAGTTACTTACTGCAGCCTTTGCCCCTGAGTATGCTGGTATTTTTGTAAGCGGTGTATATGCATTCATTGAAGATATATTTATTATTGTACACCCTTTTCTATTTATCATGTCTTTACTAAACTCTTGAGATGGAAGTAATGTTCCTAAGAAGTTTAAGTTAAATACAAATTCTACTCCTTTTGGATCTAAGTCAAAGAATGTTGTTAATTCTTCATTATTTAAATCTTCTTCAAATAAATATTCTTTAGTTGTTGTTCCCTTTGGATGATTTCCTCCAGCTCCATTTATTAATATATCGCATGGTCCTAATTTTTCTAAAATTATATCATGAGCTCTTTTTAAACTCTCTTTATCTAATACGTTAGCTTCTATTCCTATGGCACATCCACCATTATCTACTATATCCTTAGCTTTAGCTTCACAAGCTTCTTTTCCAAGTGCAAGTATAGCTACTTTAGCTCCACATTTAGCTAAAGCTTCAACCATAGCCCCACAAAGTATTCCTGTTCCACCTGTTACTACAGCTACTTTATTATTTAAATCAATATTAAATGGTAATTTCATTTATTGTACCTCCACCTTCCTTATATACTTGTATACTAGCATATTATTTTTCCTAATTCAATACTTTTTCCTAAATTTTTACAATAAATTACAAATGAAAAGCACCTGTAAATTACAGATGTATATTTTATATACTTTTATTTGAAAAATACCTTTAGTTTTTCATTTATTAATATAGAATGAAGTTTGAGAATAGAGCTATTTTATTCTTATGCTTAACTGAATTAAAGAAGTTTTTAATTAATTGTAAACATGCCCAAATGCTTAGAGACAATAATTTTTATAATTTTATATATTAAAAATAAAACCGTATCACTTACTTGTGATACGGCTCATCTCTATTTATTCTAATTATCTAAAACAAAAAACTACTTCCAAAAATGAATAAGGTAAAGGTGTGAAAATATTAAAATTGTTATTAAATAACTCTAATGCTATATTGATTAGTATACTAAGAACTTTTCATTAATTACCTTAAGACATTTACTTAATTTCTATTTATTACTTATTTTAATAATTCTTCTTATACTATGTCCGATTAGATATTTTCTTTATAAAAAGCTTCTAATTTTTCAACAGCTTTTCTAACTGGCTCTTCTTTGTCGTATAAATCATAGTGACTTACACCTTCAATAATGAATAAATCCTTTTTCTTTGAAGCTGCTTTATTATAAAGTTCATGACCATCTCTATATGAGCCAAATGCTCCTTGTACATCACCAACAATTATTTGTAAAGGTTGAGTTAGTAAACTTTCTGCTAAATTAAAAGCATCAAAAGCTATCACTGATGCTACACTAGTAAAGTTTAACTTATTTGGAGAGTTAGGACTTTGACCTCTTGAAGTTGTGTAATAATCAACAGCTTCTATAATATCTATATCATTAATACCTGCTTGTTCTCTTTCCTCTTGATTTTTAGGAATCCAATTTGTAATCATTGTTTCAGTCCCACGAGCTTCAGCAGTACGTTGCTTAGAAATTGCTTCTAATGTTTTTATAGGATCACTACTTTCACGATATACACGGCCAATATTAGCACCCACTACTGTACCAACAGCTTTGATTCTTTTCTCTGTCATAGCAGCATTTACTGCATAACCGCCTCCTGCACAAACTCCTAATACACCAATACGATTTTCATCTACAAAATCAAGTGTCGTTAGATAATCTATTGCTGAGCGGATATCTTCAACTCTTGCAGCTGGTTCTTCGATATATCTAGGTTCTCCTTCACTTTCTCCTTGATATGATGTATCAAATACAATAGTTACATATCCTAGTTCAGCAAGTTTTTGGGCGTAGATACCTGCAGTTTGTTCTTTACAGCTACTTCCTGGATGAACACAAACAATTGCAGGATTTTGTTTCTTTTCTTCAGCATTTTCAGGTATATTTAAAATACCTGCTACTTGTAAACCACGTGCATTAAATTTTACATTTTTCTTATTTATTTTCATATTTATTACCACCTTTTATTAATTTATAAAATATACACTTGTGAGTTTTAATACTCTCGTGTATATTTATACTATATTATAAATAGAATCACTTCAATTACCAGATTTATATTTTTGTGTATTAATACACATTTTTTAAATTGTGTATACTAAATAAAAGGAGTCTTTTATATGAATAGTAAAATAGATAGAAGGATTATAAAATCACGAAAACTAATTCAGTCTACATTTTTAACAATGTTGATTAAAGATGGATTTGATGAAATCACGGTTAAAAAAATTACTGAACAAGCTGATATAAGTAGAAAGACATTTTATTTACATTATTTAGATAAATATGACTTACTAGATACAATCGTCAATCAGCAATTAAAGGAATTAGAAGAAATTTGTGAACAAAAAAAAGAAAAAGGATTTATAGAAGGAACGGTTATTTGGTTTAATTATTTTGAGCAACATAAAAATTTCTTTTCGGCTTTGTTTTCGAGTAAAAGCACTGTTTCATTTAGAAAGCAGCTTCTAGATTTCATGATGAACCAACTAAGTAAAAAAATAAATAAGATAAACCCTAAAAAAGATACAGAAATACTTGTAAGATTTTTAAGTATGGCTATACTAGGAATTATAGAATCATTTATATTGGATGAATTAAATTTTAGTACAGATGAAATAGCAAAACAAGTTGGAGAATTACTTGCTCAAAATATCTCCCTATATTCACATTAAAATACTTCATCATGTATTTTAAAAATGTATAGTATAATTGTGAGTAATAACATAAAAATAAACAATATGATCTTTTATTAAATTACTATAATATATAAAATTAAATAAGTAATTTAATCTTTATTAATAAAACTAAAAAGGAGTTAGATCAAAATATGATAAATAAATATTTTAATCTAACTCTTTTGTTTTTACCAACCCCCGAATCGGATTTTTTCCCCCAATAAAATATAAATTAGTTATATTTAATAATTTTGAATTGTTTCACTTATATTATATTGCGTTTCTTTATTTAACTGATTCTTAAAAGCACCTCTAAAAATAAATCTTACAAGTGGTTGTATGAAGAATAATTGTGTAAAAAATGCAAATGGGAAATTAATTACCATGTTTTGCATCCACTGTGCAATAAATTCTACAGTTATACCATGAAATAAAAATGCTGCTACAAATGACATCATCGGACACATTAATACTATTGTTGAACATATCATTACTGTAGTAATTATATATGGCTTTTCTTCTCTTGGATTTACAATACTAAAAGCTATTTTTTCTGAAAGTGGACCTACTATAAGTATTTCTAATATGATTGCAAATACAAATTCAACTGGAATTATCTTAAGTGATTTTATAAATACTTGATTAGACATACCTCCTATTTCAATTGCAAGGTTGTAAATCACAAATAAAGGTACTGTTATCATTACAGTAAAAAAAGCGAAAAATATTTTTTGTAATTTTGTCGTTGGCATATAATATGCTCCTTCCTTTTAATAAAATATTTTTTAATACTTAAACAATAAAAAGACACATATAAGCATTTATATCGTAATCTAAATTACGTAGAAAGCTTCATATGTGTCAGTTATTTCAGTATTTTATTTTTTGTAATAAAAAAGACACATATGAGAATTTTGTACCGTAATCAGATTTACGTGCAATGCACTACATGTGTCGTTTCTTTTAGTTTAATATTTAATTACTTTTTTAGTTTATTATATTTTTTATAAAAAGTCAATTTAAACATTTCTATGAGTTTTATTCAGATTTTCTCAATATTTCTGATACTACTATATTCTTACTTGTACTTATTTGTAAAAAGTTTTACTTAAGAAGTATTTACCATGTAAAAATTTTATTTAATTTGGAATATTAATAATGTAGAAAATTTTATTTACTTAGGAGGAAATGTATTATGCAATTAACACCAGCAGAATTACATAATTTACACGAACTAATTTTAAGTTGTGTAAATAGTATAACAAATATGGCACTATATAAAAACCAGATTACAGATCCAGAACTAAAAGCTATGGTTGAAGCTCAATTTCCAGTTCATATACAGGATTATAACCTTAAGGTAAGATTTGTTAAAGAAGCTAGTGCACCTAATGAAAAATTAAATGTACCTCAGTTAAAAATAAACTTGCAGGACTTTACTACATCTCCTGTACAACCAATACCAGTTACACCTAGAACAGATATCCAGCAATTAAATGATAGAGAAATAGCTACAGGGTATCTTTTAACTTTAAAAAGAGCTGGTAGAGAATATGCTTGGAGTTCAATGGAAGCAACTAATCCAGTATTAAGAGAGTTCTTAAAAGATGCCTTTACAATGGCTTGTAATCATGCTTATGAAGTATCTGGGTGGTTAATTAAAAAAGGATTCTATCCTTTATGCTCTGCACCACAGACAGAAATAGATAAAGTCGGATCTCTTTATAATGAAGTACAGCAATTAAATTCATAATATATAAAAAACACTCATATTTATTAAATATGAGTGTTTTTTATATATTATTTATAAGTTAAGATCCAACTATAGCTCCACCATTAGGATGTAAAATCTGACCAGACATATAACTAGAATCATCACTAGCTAAAAATACAAAACTAGTAGCGACTTCAAATGGTTGGCCTGCTCTATTCATAGGAACTTTACTAGTATCACTGCCAAAAGTTTCTACTTGTTCAGCTGAAAAAGAAGATGGTATTAAAGGAGTCCAAATAGGTCCTGGTGCTACTCCATTTACTCTTATGCCTTTACTTATTAATGACTGAGAAAGAGATCTAGTAAATGTTAGTACTGCCCCTTTAGTTGCACTATAATCTATAAGGAGTGGCTCTCCTTTATAAGCTGTAATAGAAGTTGTATTAATTATAGATGCACCTTTTTTTAAATATGGAAGTGCAGCTTTTGTCATATAGAAAAAAGCATATACATTAGTTTTAAATGTATCATCTAGTTGTTTAGCTGTAATGTCTAGTATACTATTTTGAATAAACTGTACTCCATGATTATTGACTAATATATCAATTTTCCCAAAGCACTCTAGAGTCTTTTCAACAACAACATTAGACATTTCTTCATCTCTTAAATCCCCAGGTATTAATATACATTTTCTACCTAATCCTTCTATATAAGCTTTAGTTTCATTTGCATCCTTATGTTCACAAAGATATGAAATAGCAATATCTGCTCCTTCTTTAGCAAATGCATAAGCTACTGCTCTTCCGATTCCACTATCTCCACCAGTAATAATTGCTACTTTCCCTTGTAATTTACAACTTCCTCTGTAATATGGATTATCTGATATAGGTCTTGGTTCCATAAGATATTCTAATCCAGGCTGACACTCTTGATGCTGTGGTGGAAATAATACTTTTACTTTTTCGCATTTTTCCTTTTTCCCAATACTTTTATAAACTGGATACATATAGCACCACCTCTATTTATTAATTTATAAATAAAATTTAATTCAATATAAATTATATTAATAATTATGCTTACTTATGATAAAATATCCTATAAATAAATGTACTAATTCAATAAAAATAAATAAGCTATATTTTTAACACTGTATTAAAATATAGCTTATTTATTAAAAACACCATTTTTACAAAATATTATTTAAGTCCAAGTTTTTGTCTTTTGCTTATTATATGAGCTTCTATAGCCTTTGCAGCTTCAACTGGATCATCTCCTAAAGCTACTTTACCACCTGTTAGGTTCTCAACATCTTCTGTAAGAAGTTTTACTAGATTAGGAGCACCAGTAACAAATGGAGTAGGAGATAAATGTGTATATGCTCCATATGCTACTGCAAATATACCATCTATAGTAGCCTTTTGTTCCATCCACTCTGGAGCAGTAACTGCTATTGGAAGGTCTGGAATATCAACATCAAGGTGATCTGCTAAAGCAGTAACAAGCATTGATATTCTACCTGTATCAGTGCAAGTACCAAAACTTAGTACAGGAGGTATCTTAAGCATATTACATATTTCCTTTAATCCTTCCCCTGCATATTTTTCTACAGAATCTAAATTGCATAATCCTGCTACTTCAAGAGCATGATTACCACAACCTCCAGCAACTACTAATATATCTCTTTTTATTAATTCTTTTGTTATATTAACTGTATTCCAGTCTTGAGGACCATTTCTCAATGTAGAACAGTTTGCAAGCGCAACAACACCTTTTATTTTACCTTCTGTAATTACATCAACTAATGGATCAAGTTTGTTCCCAAGGGCACCTAAAACAGCTTCTGTTGAAAATCCTGCGATAGCTTTTGTAACATGTTTAGGTACCATAGGTTCAATTTTACCATGTCTTTTCTTAAAGTTTTCTATTGCTATTTTAATTAAATTATCTGACATCTCATTAGCCTTTTCTGGATAATATGGCATTTTATGTTCTGTACCAGGCACACCTATTATTGTACTTATGCTAACTAATGCTACTTGATATTTTTCAGCATATTGATCTATAGCTGGTGGTGAACAGTTTTCGTCCATAGCAATAGCATCTACAGTACCTGTTGCAAGTAGTGGTTCTATAGCCAACCAGTTGCCCATAAGGCCAACAAATACATCGTCTACTTCATATCTTTGTAGCAACTCTTGTCCGGTTTCAATAGAGCCAACTACTCTAATACCTTTAGCACCAGCAGCTATAGCTTCATCTTTATATTCACCTTTTCTAAGTTTTTCTATTGTAAGTGCTCCTATCCAAGGTTGATGTCCATTAAATACTATATTTACATAGTCAGGATCCATTATACCTAAGTCAACATTAACTTCATGAGGCATAGGTGTTCCAAATAATATATCTTGTACCATTTCAAGTCCTATTTGTGCTGTATATATAGTAGATAATCCTAATCTAAGACCTTTTGTAGCAAGTGATACATAGTCTCCATCCACATTTGTTAAACAGCTTGCAATTGAGTTTTCAACTTCATGTTGAACACCAGAAGGATAAATATGAAGTTCTTTCCATACTGGTTTTCTTTTTTGTGGAGCAAAAGCTTCTGTCATTATACTAGGTTGATCAGGACCTACTTTCATTTCTTTATCAAGAAAATCAGCTAACTCAATAGCAAGTTTATTAATATCTTGATTAGCATCTATTCCTACTTTTTCACACATCCATTTTAACTTAGCTTCATCTTTTATTTTAAATGGAGATTTACCTTCCCCAGTAGCTCTAAGTGTTCTAAAAGCTTCAAATGCATGATGACCATATGTAGCTGCACCCATTATATTTCTCATAAGGAAGTTTCTCATAGCCATGGCATCTGCCCCGATACCACAAACGCCTTTATCAACTCCTGTTTTTTCATTAATTCTACAAGGACCATGTGTACATAATTGACAACTTAAACCTTGAAGACAAAACTTACATCTAATTTTTTCTTGCGGCTCCCATCTTGAAAACACACTTGAAAGGCCGTCAGTTTGTATTCTCTTTAACATTTCCTCAACTGAATCATGATAACTTACACGACCTTCTAATCTTTCTCTAATTGTTTCACTCATATTTTTGTATTAATCTCCTTTCTATATGTATATATTATTTAGTATTATTTACATATTATTTACATATTATTTACATACTTGTATTTTGTTATTGAATATAAACCCTACCACTTTTTTACAAATATGCATACAGTGATTATAATTGCTATGGCAAATACTTTTAAAAAGTAGGGGGTAAATGCAACTTAATGATTGTATAGGAGTAAAAAAAGAAATCACTATATTAAAACATAGTGATTTCAAGTATTTTTATAAAATATCATATTCCTTGAGGGTAATAAAATAAGTTATATGGATCATATTTTTCTTTTACAATTTTTAACCAAGGCACATTATTTCCAAAGTAACTATATAAGTAATTAGAGATATTAATGTCACAATAGTTGAGATATCCAAATCCTGCATATGGAAGTAAAGATTTTCTTAAATTGTTTACCCATCTAATTGTATCATTAGCATGCATACTATAATTAAGAGTCCACTGAGCATCAATTTGTACTAATATCTTAGCACCTCTATGAGGATATGCGCTAGGTAAATCTTTATTTTCTGCAATCTTTCCTCCCAATAGAAGAAATCCAATGTTTATAGGTGGCTGTATGGGCGGTGAATTGTCTAAATAGTTAAACATTATTTGGCAAGGTTCTTTTCCCAATGACTTATATGCTAATAATCCTGTAATTTTAAATCCTGTTGGTGTAGGCACAAAACCTGGGCGTTTCTGTACAGATTCATTAAAAGTAATATATTTTGTTGTATAATTTATTTTATTTGGAACTTTTAATAAAAGGCTTAAAGCTTTTTCCATTTCTTTTTCTGTACTTCGTACTCCTACTCCATATAGTAAAATAGTGTCTTTAGTCATAGTAACCTTAATTGTATACCTATTATCTAAATCTTCTCCTACTTTTTGAAATGCTTGAATTACTTCATATCTACTATTTTTAGGCCACATAGCATTCATTACTGTTACTTTATCATTTGGGTGTACTTTAAGGGTAAGCGACACTACCACTCCAAAATTATTGCTTCCTGCCCCCCTTAATGCAGCAAATAAATCTTTATTTTCATGTGAATTGGCAGTTATTATCCTACCAAAAGCATCTACTATTTGTGCTTCTACTAAATTATCACATGCTAGCCCATATTCTCTTTGTAAATATCCAACTCCTCCTCCTAGTGTAACTCCCGAAACACCAATAGATGAACAACTTCCTCCAACAAATGCAAATCCATATTCTTCAAGCTTAGAATAAAGTTGTTCTTGGGTGTACCCTGATCCTATTCTTATATAACCTTTATTAGTATCTATTTCAAAATCAAGTAAATTAGAAACATCTATAACAACAGCATCATCTGCCACAGAAAAAGATTCATAGTTATGACCACCACTTCTACAGCGAATATTTATACCTTTTTTTCTTGCCCAATTTACTGCATTAACTACATCTGTTATGTTATTAGGATATACAATTACCTTTGGGTAGTAGTTAAAATATAAATTTGCATTTCTACGAACAATATTATAAATTTTATCTGCTTTAGTTATAACAAGTCCTGTTAATCCTTCAATCATATTAATTCCACCTCTTTTTGACTATATATTATAAAACCAAACGTAATGTTATAATATGTTAATAACTTTAAGACTGTTATAGTATATAATTAAAGCCATAAATATAAAAATATATTATGAGTAACTTAACATATTCTTAAATATTAAAGGGAGTCGAAATTTCCGACTCCCTTTAATATAAATTTTACTCTACAGATTTTAGTGCATCAATCATATTTACATTTTTTAATTTTATATACATCATCACCATAACTAATATGGCAAAAAACATGGTAATTAAACCAGAGATTACATAACTACTAATATCTACAGTTGGTATCATCATCATATTATCCATCTCTGCTGTACTTACTAAAAATACATATAAAATTTTACCCAAAAATGAGCCTGCAAGTATTCCTAATATTGTTAGTATTATATTTTCTCTAAATATATACATTGCAACTTCATTATCATAAAAACCTAGTACCTTTATTGTAGAGATCTCTCTTATACGTTCAGATACGTTTATATTTATTAAGTTGTATAGTACAACAAATGCTAAACTTCCTGAAGCAACTATTATTACTATCATAACTAATCCTAAATCAGCAGATTCACTCAAGCTTCTTATCTTTGAAGCAAGAGTAACATTTACTACCTTGTCATTTTTCATAAGAGTAGTAGCTATTTTGCTTTCATCCTCTATATCTGAATTAAACTTTAGTAATTGTGCATTATATCTTGGTTCACTTTTAAATATTTTTTTATAATATGATGGTGATAAATATATATAATGACCAGCATAATTTTCTACTATATTATCAACCCTAACTTTATGAGTATTATTATCCGAATCAGTTACATTCATATAATCACCAACAGATACTCCTAAAAGTTTCGCCAATTTTTCATTTATAATTACTCCATCATCTGATAATTTATACTTAGCTTTACTTACTCTATCATTTAATAATATATATTTATTTAACTCATCTATATTTTGTGGTACATACATAGTAGCAGCTTGCTTACTTGTACCTGGTTTACTAAAAGTGACTGACTCTTGATAAATATTTAAACTACTTTCATATCCTTTTAAGTTATTTAAACTTTTATCATATTGTGAATCTTCTTTTTTAGTACTTTTATCCTTAAATACTACTATAGCATCATACTTTAATAATTTACCAAATTGAATGTCCATAAATGAAGAATTAGATTTTTCAAGAGATATTCCTGCAACAAGCATAGCCATACATCCTGATATACCAAGTATTGTCATTAACATTCTTTGCTTATATCTAAAAAGATTTCTAAATGTAACCTTTTGATTGAAGTTAAGTCTACTCCATAAAGGCATAATTCTTTCTAACAATATCTTTTTACCAAGTTTAGGTGCCTTAGTTCTCATTAAATTAGAAGGATTTTCTCTTAATTCTTCTTTTAGTACAATTAATGATGCTCCTACTGTACAAAGTATTGAAGCTACTAAAGACTGAATTATATACGATGGATAATAGTTTATTTTAACCTTTGGTAAAGTAAATGTAGATGAATATGCTTCATTAATTATGTATGGAAGAATACTACTTCCAACTACTATACCAATTACACATCCAAAAGTACTAGCTAATGCTGCATAAACTACAAATTTTCTAGATATTTCTAAATCTTTATATCCTAAGGCTTTTAGTGTTCCTATTTCTACTCTGTTTTCTTCTACCATTCTCGTCATTGTAGTTAAGCATATAAGTGCTGCAACTAAGAAGAAAAATACAGGAAATACTGAAGCTATTTTATCTAAACTGTCAATTGAACCTTTGTAAGTTGAGTAACCAGGATTATCATTTCTATCAAAGAAATAATATTTACTATCATCTAAATCATTTAATTTTTCTTTTTCTTTATCTATCTCTTTTCGTCCATCTATTAGTTTTTCTCTATTTTCCTTGATTTCTTTTTCTCCATCAAAAAGTTTTCTTTCTGAATTGTCAAGCTCTTTTTTAGCCTTATCAAGTTCTATCTGACCTTGTTTTTTACCTTTTACAAGATCTTCTTTCCCCTTTTTAATCTCTTCTTTTCCATTATCTAATTGCTTTTGAGCTTTTTCAAGTTGCACCTTTCCTTCATTAAATTCAATAACTTTTCCTTCATAGGCACTTACCCCTTGTTGATACTGAGTTATTCTAGCTACTAAGGTTTCTAGATTAGCTTTATTTTCACTTAAACTTTTACTAATATTTTCTATTTCCTTTGAGATATTAAGTGCTAAAGAAGTGTTTGTTGGATTTTTTTCTAAACTATTTATTAAATTGCTTAATTCATTTAATCCCAAGCTAGGATTAAATATAATACTCTTCCAATACTGAATTTTTTCATTTGAAATTTTTTCACCTTCATTAAGGTTATTTGCACTTTCTTTCATATCATTTGAAAGTGTATTATATGTTACAATTAACATATTTAAACCATCTATTTGATCTTTATACTTTATTGTACTTTGTGTAGGATCAATTCCTTGGTTTAAAAATTCTTGTTTTGCCTTATCAAGTTCAATTTTAGCTGTATTAAGCTGTTTTTCACCCTCTAAAAATTGCTCTTTTTGCTTATCAAGTTCCCTTTGACCATTATCTAATTGTTTTTTACCTTCAATTAACTTTCTTTCACCATTTTTAATTTCTTGCTGGTACTTTTTCACAAATTGTTCATATTGCTTTTTACCATCAAGAAACTTTATTTTCCCATTTTCTATTTCCCTTTGAGCATCTTCAAGCTTTCTTTCACCATCTTCTATCTCTTTATAAGCTTTATCAAATTCTTTTTGTGCCTCTAATTTTATTTCTTCAATTCTTTCTATAACTCTATTTGAGTATAAATCTTCAAGATATTTATTATTTTCTTCCATCTTTTCTTTGTACTCATCACTATATGCACCAAGTTTTTCTACATTTTTAAATCGTACATATATTTCAGTATACATATCCATTGATATATCAGAGCTATTTAATATTGCAAAGTAATCTACACTTCCTTTTCCAACACTAGTTGTTCCTCTAGACATGTTATCTATATACATAGGACTTTGTACAAATCCAACAATCTTAAAAGTTTTCTTATTAAAATACTTATTTGAGTCTTCATCCGATTCTATTGTATACTTATCACCAATTTTTAGATTTTTATTTTCCTTTAAAGCATTTTCATCTAAAGATATCTCACCACTATTTTTAGGTAATCTACCTTCTGTAACAATAAGTTTATTTATATTGTTAGCATCATTTGGATTATACTCCATAAACTTAACAACATTATTTGTATTAGTTAAGTTTACATCTATACTATGTGTTGCATAGTAATCTAGAATTTTATCATTATTTTCAAGTAACTTTAAATCATTTTCATTAAGACCTATACTAGATACTATCTTGCTATCCATTAAGTTTTGTTGGCTAAAAAATTCATTTATGGATTCTTTTAAGTCTGGTCCACTTGATTTAATTCCAGAGTAAAAGGCAACTCCTAAAAAGATTATGGCTAATATAGAAATAAATCTTGCTTTTGAAGATAATATTTCTCTTGTTATTGATTTTTTATATGCTCTATTTTTCATTTTCTATCCTCTACCACTCTATATTTTCAACTGAAACAGGATTTTCATTTACTTTAACACTTCTAACCTTTGCATCTTTAATACTTATAACTCTATCTGCAATTGGTGAAAGAGCTGAATTATGAGTTATAACAATTACTGTTGTTCCTGTATTTTTACATGTATCTTGTAATGTTTTTAAAATCTGTTTTCCTGTTTTATAGTCAAGAGCACCAGTTGGCTCATCACATAGAAGTAACTTAGGATTTTTAGCTATAGCTCTTGCTATAGATACTCTTTGCTGTTCTCCCCCTGATAATTGAGATGGAAAATTATCTTTTCTGTGACCAAGCCCAACTAACTCAAGAGTTTTATCAACATCTAAAGCATTCTTTGAAATTTGTGTAGCAAGTTCCACATTTTCTTTTGCAGTTAAATTTTGAACTAAATTATAAAACTGGAATACAAATCCTACATCATATCTTCTATAATTTGTAAGCTGTTTTTTATTAAACTTGGATATATCAACGTTATCAATAATTATCTTACCTTCATCACAAGTATCCATTCCCCCAAGTATATTTAGTACAGTTGTTTTACCAGCACCACTAGGACCTAGAATAATAACAAATTCTCCTTTTTCTATAGAAAAGTTAATACCATTATTTGCTACAATAGTATTTTCCCCAACCTTATATATTTTGTATTCATCTATTATTTTTATATATGACATCTATACCTCCCCTATCTATATGGACTATTAAATACTAAATGTTATTAAATAGACACCTTGTTTGCTTAATGCTATAATACTAAGTATAAATAATATATAAACTAGTTACAATAATCATATATTTTCATATTGTTATTAAATAGACATTTTAGTTATTTTTGTTCATTTAATAACATATAATTTAAAATTGTTTTAATAAATAAAAAGGATGGATTACATGGCAGGAGTTAAAGGAAATAGAAGAATTTTATATACAAAAAAAGTAATTAAGGAAAGTTTACTTGATCTACTTCAAGATAAAAAAATTCATCAAGTTACTGTTACTGATATATGTAAAACTGCAAATATTAATAGAGGAACTTTTTATACTCATTATAAAGATGCTTATGACCTACTTAAATCAATGGAAGATGAATTATTTAATCAAATACTAGAATATATTGAAGAGACTCCAGTTGAAGATTATAAAGATATTTTATTACTTAAAGCTCTTGAATTGATTAAGGAAAATAAAAAGTTGTGCAAAATATTATTCTGTAAACATATAGAAACTAATATTATGGATCGTATTATTTATATAGCAAATAAGGCTGAAATAGATAAGCTCATTAGTAGTTCAAAAGTTGATGATGTATTTTTAGATTACTTTATAAAATACAATGTAGGAGGAGTTTTTGCAGTTGTTCAATCATGGATAGAAAATGATTTAAATGAATCTCCTCAAGAAATAGTTAATCTTATAAATAATATTAGTGCTTTTCAGCCTTAATATTTTAGTATGAATTATTATATTGTTTTTATATAAATTTTTAAAAATATAAAAATACTCATATCCTTTTAATATGAGTATTTTTAAATTTCAATAGTTAAGATGAAAGACACCTCAGTTACTTCTTACAATCTATTTATTTTTTATCTCACTAATAATTTCATAAAGCTTCTTACCTAATATTTCATGAGCTTTATTTGAAAGATGCATATAATCATAATCACTACAAATTGCAAAAGGTGATGGATCAAAGAAATGACATCCATTTTCCTTAGCCACCTTCTCATAAAGAGGAATTATTTTATAAGACTTTTCAGAACAGCTTTTTCCCATAGTATAATAGCACTCAGCATTTTTTATCTCTTCTCTAATTGGAAGAGGAGCTACTACTAATATATTAGGCTTACTATTTCTAAAAGCTACCTCGCAAAACTTAGCCTTTTTTATAAGTCTATCAAGCCCTAATGATATAACTTCAGCACTTGCTCCAAATCTATCCTTAGTATCATTAGTACCAAGCATAATAATAAGTAAATCAATAGGCTCATGAGTCATAAGGGTAGGAATTATAAAGTCAAGTCCACTTAATCCTTCATATAATGGGTCGTCAAATACAGTAGTTCTTCCACTTAACCCTTCTTCTATAACATAATCACTATCTCCAAGAAGGTTTTGTAAAATTCCTGTCCAACGTTCATTTCTTTCATACCTTTTCCCATTTTCAGGATTATATCCATGTGTATTAGAGTCACCGAAGCATAAAATATTCAAAATATCACCTACCAATTTTTAGTTTCTTCTATAGTTCTTTTAATATCATTGTATAAGTTTACTAACTTTTCATCTTCACAGCTTACAGGTAAAAATGGAAGTCTAGGTACTCCGATATCCAGTCCATCTAGCTTAATTAGGGCTTTTACACAACCATATAATGAACCAAAACTACACATTCTATACACATATTGAACCATTGTTGCTTGAAGTTTTTTAGCTTTTTCAAATTCATTTTTTCTTATTAAATCTTCAAGCTTTAAATATAATTCTGGCATACCTGCATAAGTACCACCAATTCCAGCATCTGCACCCATCATTCTTCCTGCTAGATATTGTTCATCAGGACCATTAAATACTAAGAAATCTTCTCCTCCAATAGCTTTGAATCTTGCTATATCATGAGCTGGCTCTGAAGAACATTTAACACCCATTACTCTTTCATTTTCACACATTTTTTTAAGTAATCCATCTGATAAGTTAAATCCTGTTAGTTGTGGTATGTTGTATATAAAAAATGGTAAGTTGCTTGCTTTAGTTATCTCATTCCAATGGGTATATACACTTTCCTCACCTAATCTATAATATACACATGGAACTGCTGATGTTGCATGAGCTCCACATTTTTCAGCATGAGCTGCAAGTTCACATGAATGTTTTGTACTAGCACACCCTACATGAACAATTATAGTCATTTTATCTTTTACTTCTTCACAAACTGCTTCAACTACTGCCTTTCTTTCTTCATTGTCAAGTAAGAAACCTTCTCCAGTACTTCCACATACATATAGATTTTTTATTCCTTTGTTATATAAATAATTAACTAATTCTCTAGTTTTTTCTAAATCAACATCTCCATTTTCTTTAAATGGTGTATTAAGTGCTACTGTAATATTTTTAAATCTCTCCATATTGTAATTCATCTTTATTCTCCCCTTTTAATAAGTAGTAAAGTGCACCAATTATACCTGCATCATTTTTTAATTTAGCAGGTTCTACTTTTAAATCTTTTGCAAAATTTTTCATAGCTCTTTCTTTAACTAATTTTCTTAGCTTATCTATAAATAGTTCTTTTTGCTCACTTACTGCCCCGCCAATTAAAACTATATCAGGATTAAAAATATGCACCAAAGATACAACTCCACAAGCTACATCTTCTATCCATCTATCTACTATTTCTTTCATTTTTTCATTATGATTTATTTGTTCAAATATTTCTTTTCCATTTATATCATTAATATCTAATTCTTCTTTTACTCTCTTTATTAAAGCACTCATAGATGCATACTGTTCATAGCAACCAGTGTTTCCACAAGTGCATTTTTTTCCTTTATTATTTATAGAGAAGTGACCTAGTTCTCCACCTATTCCTAACCTTCCATTTAAAATTTCACCATTTACTACTATTCCACCTCCAACACCAGTTCCAATAGTAATCATAACTATATTTTTAGAATTTTTACCATTTCCTAAGAATAATTCTCCTAGTGCTGCTGCATTTGCATCATTTATTACAGTGGCTTTTACTTTATACTTTTCTTCTATTTTTTCTTTAAATTTTGAACCTTCGTAGTTTTTTATATTTCCACCTGTTCCTATTACTTCACCTTTATTTACATCTATTTGACCTGTAGCAGATACTGCTACTCCTTTAAAGCTTTCTATCTTATTATCAGCTAAAAATTTATCAGTTTCTTTTAAAACTGTATCTATTATTGGTGTTTTATAATTATCAAAATTAACTGGATACTTATCACTAATTAAGATTTTCCCATTTTCATTTACAATTGCTATTTTTAAAGCTGTTCCTCCTATATCAAGTGCTAAATAGTTCATTTTAAATTTCTCCTTTAGCTGCATTTATAAATCTTTGTGCAATTTCTAAAGGTCTAGTTATAGCCCCACCTACGACAACAGCATAAGCACCAGCGTCTAACATTTCTTTTGCTTGATATGGATAGTGTATCTTTCCTTCTGCTATTACTGGTATGTCTATTTCTTTAGTTAATTTTTTTACTAATTCTAAGTTGTTTATATTTTCTTTTATACTTTGAGGAGTATATCCATTCATAGTAGTTCCAACCATATCTACTCCACATTTATATGCATTAATTCCTTCTTCATATGTTGATATATCAGCCATTAGTATTACATCAGGATACTTTTCTTTTATACTTTTTATAAAATCATTTATAGATTCATCATTTAATCTCTTACTAAATGTACAATCTAATGCAATTACATCACTTTTAGCATCTACTAATTCATCTACTTCTTTCATAGTAGGTGTTATGTATACTTCACTACCTTCATATTCTATTTTTATAAGCCCTATTACAGGAAGTCCTGTTTCTTTTTTTATTGCTATGACATCTCTTACACTATTTGTTCTTATAGCTGGACTTCCAGCCATTTTTGCTGCTCTTGCCATTAAATACATTATAGATTTTTCTTCTACATATAGTGGTTCATTAGGAAGTGCTTGGCAAGATATAACTACACTTCCTTTTATACTTTTAAATATTTCTTCTTTATTCATTAAGCACACCTTCTTCCATTTCCATTGATGCTACATGACAAGCTACAAAATGTTCTTTTCCATCAATAATATAAGATTTCATTTCTGGCTCTTCTAATTTACAAACATCCATACAATGTTTACATCTTGGATGGAAGAAACATCCGCTTGGTGGATTCATAGGACTTGGAACATCCCCTTCAAGGACTATCCTATCTTTTTTATGATTGATATCTGCTACTGGTATTGCTGACAATAATGCCTTTGTGTATGGATGTAGTGTATTTTTATATAAAGATTTTGCATCTGCAAGTTCTACTATTTTTCCTAAATACATTACTGCTATTCTATCACTTATGTATTCTACAACACTTAAGTCATGTGTTATAAATATGTATGTTAAATTGTGTTTTTCTTTAAGATCTTTAAGTAAATTTAATACTTGTGCTTGAATTGATACATCTAGTGCTGATACAGCTTCATCACATATTACTAATTCAGGATTTATTGATAAAGCTCTTGCTATACCTATTCTTTGACGTTGCCCCCCAGAGAATTCATGTGGATATCTATCCATATATTCTCTTCTCATATTTACGGCTTCAAGTAAATCACCTATTATTTTTCTTCTTTCTTCTTTTGATTTAATCCCAAACTTTTTAAGTGGGTCTGATAAAGATTGATATATTGTAAATGAAGGATTTAATGAAGAATGTGGATCTTGAAATACTATTTGTATTTTCTTACGAGCTAAATCCATTTCATTTTTATTAAGCTTAATTAAATCTCTTGGTCCATCTTCAAAATTATATATTATTTCTCCATCTGTGGCTTTGTATAACTGAAGAATTGTTTTTCCTAAAGTAGTTTTCCCGCATCCAGATTCTCCAACTAATCCTAATGTTTCTCCTTTATATATTTCTAAATTTATATCATTTACTGCTTTTACATAAGTTTTTGCTTTAGAAAATGTTCCATTCTTTACAGGGAAATAATTTTTAACACCTTTTAATGTAAGTAATACTTCTTTAGACATTTAAAGCCACCTCCTTGCATTTTATACATCTAACCATATGAGTACTTCCATTTACAAATTCCTCTTCTGGCATTTTTTCATCACATTCTTTAGAATAATAATCACATCTAGGAGCAAACTGACATCCTGGTGGTCTGTCAAATGGATCTGGTGTAGCTCCCTTTATAGGATTAATATCTTGGTCAGCACCTTTTCCTAGTACTGGAATAGATTTAAGTAATGCTTTAGTGTATGGATGACTTGGATTTTCTAAAACTTCCTTTGCGCTACCACTTTCAATTATATTTCCCATATACATAACAGCCACATCATCTGCTAATTCACATACAACTCCCATATCATGGGTAATTAGCATTATAGCTGTATTATATTCTCTTTTTAATTTCTCCATTAATTCAAATATTTGTGCTTGTATTGTAACATCAAGAGCTGTTGTTGGTTCATCTGCTATTAGTACTTTTGGATTACAACTCATAGCCATAGCTATCATTGCCCTTTGTCTCATACCACCTGAAAATTCATGTGGATATTGGTCTATTCTTTTTTCTGCAAGAGGTATTCCCATATCTTTAAGTAGCTTTAAAGCTCTTTCTTTTGCCTCTTTTTTAGATATATTTTCATGACTTCTAATCATCTCAACTATTTGCCACCCAATTGTATAAACAGGATTTAGTGCTGTCATTGGATCCTGAAAAATCATTGCTATATCTTTTCCTCTAAGTCTTCTCATTTCTTTTGAATTTTTTTCTAACTTATGTATTTCAATATCTTTTCCATCTTCACTATGATAAATTATTTCTCCCTCTTCTATTCTTGAAAACTTAGGAAGAAGTTGCATTATTGATGATGCTGTAACACTTTTACCACATCCACTTTCTCCAACTATACAAAGTGTTTTACCTCTTTTTATTTCCATTGATACACCATTTAAGGCTTTATTGCATCTATTATTTGCATAAAAATATGTTTTAAGATTTTTGACTGTGATAATATTTTCCATGATCTTTCCCCCTATTCAACACTTGTTGGATCTGTAGAATCTCTTAAGCCATCTCCTACAAAGTTTATACTCATAACAAATAGTGATATAACTATTCCGACAGGTAACCACATCCACCAATTATTTTGAAGTGTAAATAAATCTTGTGATGCATTTAATATGTTACCCCATGTTGGTATTTCAAGAGGTACACCAAGTCCTAAGAAACTAAGTGCTGCTTCTTCTAGTATAAACATTGCAGTACTTAAAGTTATATTTACTGATATTGGCCCTATGATATTTGGTAGCATATGCTTATAGCATATAACAAAATCATTAAGTCCAAATACTTTTAATGATTGTACATACTCTTCTTCTCTGATAGATAATATTTGTGATCTTGCCATTCTAAATACGCTTCCCCAACCACAAATAATAAATATTATTATTATATTAAAAGCACTTTGGCCTATTATTGAAACTAACATTAACACTAATATTAATTGTGGGAATGACATAAATATTTCAGATATCCTAACTAATATTTTATCTATTAGTCCACCCTTATATCCACTATAGCATCCTAGTAATACACCTATTACTGCACAACCCAATGCACTACCAAATCCTATTAAAATTGATAATCTTCCACCATATAATATTCTTGAAAATATATCTCTACCTATTTTATCTGTTCCTAGTATATGTTCACTAGATGGTGGCTTAAGTATATTTGACATATCAACAGCTAACGGGTCATGCGGTGTTAATAATGGTGCAAATATACAAGCAAGTAATATAAGTAAAAATACTGCAATCCCTATCGTCGTAAGTTTATTTGAAATTAACTTACTTACTACTCTACTTTTTTGTTTTTTAAAAGTTTTATTCTCTTCTCTTTCTTTAATTTTATCAAATTTATTATTTAATCTTTTTTTAGGTGATAAAGTAATCATAATATCCTCCCTATTTCTCAAGTTTTACTCTAGGGTCTAAAACAGCAGTAAGTATATCAACTAATGTACTTGCTATTAAAACCATAGTTACAAACATAAGTGCTACAACCATGACTAAGTTATAATTTGCTGATCTTATTGCAGTGTTAAATACATTTCCAACTCCTGGCCACTGAAATATTGACTCTATAACTACAGAACCTGCTATTAGTGTAGGCAATCTAAAACCTATTAAAACTATAACCGGTGTTAGTGAAACCCTAAATCCATGAACTAAGTTAACTCTCCATTCTGGAATTCCTTTACTTCTAGCTGTTTTTATATATTCTTTATTCATAGTATTTAACATACTAGTTCTTGCATAACGCATAACTCCTGCTGTAAGCGATAACCCTAGTACTGTAGCAGGTAATATTAAATACTCTATTCTATCAATAAAACTTTCAAGACCTGGTGCTGTTCTACCTCCTACTGGAAGCCATTCTAAATTTAATGCAAATATTAATATAGTTACCATACCAAAGAAAAATTGTGGTATAGATACTCCTATCATACCTGCAACTGTCATAACATTATCTCCTATAGAACCACGTTTTATAGCGCCTATTACTCCTAAGATACTACCTAAAACTGTAGAAATTAAAAGTGCTGCAACTGATAATTCTAAAGTTGCTGGTAGTGTATCTTTTATAATATCTATAACTGCTACACCACTACTTGAGCTATATCCAAAATTGCCTTGTAGTAATTGTATTAACCATTTAAAATATCTAATTACAAAACCATCATTTAAACCATAAGCTTCTCTAAGTGCATTTAATTGTTCTGGTGATAATCTTGCTAAAGATTCTGGATCCATTAAATGAGATACTGGGTCTCCTGGAGTTAAATCTAGTAAAAAATAAATAATAAATGTTATTATTAATAACATTGGAATCATTCCAAGCACTTTTTTTAATATGTATTTTAGCATTTACTACCTCCTTATAATAAAAGGGATGTATAATTAAAATTATACACCCCCTCTGTTTATTACTCAGCTAATGTCCATTTGTGAATATCCCACTTATAATTAAATTGTGGGTTACCAAATGTTTCAGGCATACCTTTTATCTTATCGCTTGTCATAACAAATATTGGTTGGTAATATAAAGGCATTACGAATAATTCTTCATTTTCATATTTTTGTAATTCAAAGAATGCTTTTCTCTTTTCTTCTGGATCTATTGTTTTTGTATTTTCTATTAATTTATCTAATTCAGGTGTTCCTGGTGTATGTGAGTTTAGTTCAGCACCTGTTTGATATCTATCATAGTACTCATGCATTGAAAGTGCAGCAGTTGCAGCATAACATAAATCAAAATCAACTGCTGAAGGTCCATTTACAGGATCTTCTGGTAATGCCCATAATAATGAAGCTAAATCACCTTCAACTAATCTAAATTCCATTTTTATTCCAACTTGAGATAAGTAGTTTTGTATTATTGCCATTAAATCAACTGTTTGTTGATCTGTATAATAATAAACTACATCTAAAACTGTGTTTGGATCCCAGTTAGCTTCTTTTAATAATTCTTTAGCTTTTTCTGGATTATACTCATAATTATTTAATCCATCAACTTTATCAGGTCCATTTGGAGTTAAACTATTTGCAGGTAGTGCTGCACCCTCAAATATACCATCAAGTATTTTATCCATATCTAAAGCATACATTATAGCTTGACGAACTCTCTTATCTGCTAATGGTGCAGCTGATCCATCTTTTTTCTTAAACTTATTTGCAAAGAATAATCTTGTATATCTAACATCTACAGTATCCATATTGATACCTTTAGTACCTTCAAGTGCTTTAACATCTGCTATATTTTTAGTGTATGAGTAGTCAAGAAGTCCAGCTTTAGCATTTGTTACTAAGTTTGGATCACTGTCTCCAGGACTTGGATTTAAGTGCATATTAAATGCTGGTTTACCATCCCAATACTTATCAAATCCAGCTAAGGTTGTGTAATTACCCATTTTTACTTCATCTACTTTAAATGGCCCAGAACCTATTGGATTTCTAAAGAATTCTGATTGTTGAAACTTAACAGGATCAACATTTTCAAGATGCTTTTTAGGAAGTGGTGCAAATTGTGTAAATGTAAGTAGAGCATCTGGTGCTAGCTTTTCAAATTTTATTTCTATATTATTTCCATCTATTACAATACCAGATATTTCATCTGCCTTTCCATCTATGTAATCAGTTGCTCCTTCTATAGATTTAAAAGTATTTCCAAATACATTGTTTAAAACTGTCGTCTTTAAACTGTATTCTATACTCCATTTTATATCTTCTGCTGTTATAGGCTCTCCATCATGCCAGAATATATTATCTCTTAATACAAACTTAAGGTTTTTTCCATCTTCTGACATTTCATAAGATTTAGCTAATTGACCTTCCCCTGGTATTGGGTCTAATTTTTCATCTGCAAATATTAACCTATCATATAAAACTTTGTTGTAAACGAAAGTACCTGGATTTAACCACGGCGCTTCGAAAAATTCTTCAGGTCCTCCATTTGCATAAAGAGTGTTTGCTGCTGCTTCTTGCTTTGTTGAATTTTCCCCCTGTGATTTTTCTTCTTTTCCGCCTGTACTAGCACATCCAACTAGGTTTAGCGTTAGCATTGAAGTTACAAGCAAGCTTAATAGCTTTTTTTTCTTCATAATATCATCCCCTCTTTTTTAATTATAAGAAAATATAAATTTCCTATCTTATGAATAACTTAAAATGTTTCGCTTAGATTCATCTAAATTAAAGCGAATTTTTTATTTTATCAAGGTATTTTCTACCTAGTAAAACCAAATTAGATTAAAATATTTTCTTCATCATACTTAAATAATGCATTTAAAGTATTTACCTTTTTTTGATAATAACTCTCTATTTTTATAAAATAGGTATATAGTATATCTATCATTACTAAAATAGGAAATTGAGGTGATATGCAATCTCCAGCTTCTAGTGCATTTATAGTTGGAATTAATATAACTTCATCGCAAAAACTCGATAAATGGAAAGAATTATTTGAAGTTATCATAATAATTTTAGCTCCATTAGCCTTTGCTATCCCTATTCCTTGAAGAATTTCTTTTGTTGTACCACTTAACGATATAGCTATAATAACGCTTTCCTCATTAGCAAGTGAAGATAACATTTTTATTCTATGTGAATCATATACAGCTTCAATATTTAACCCTAACCTCATAAACCTTAGATGAACTTCTTCAGCTGCAATCCCAGAACTTCCCATTCCGAAAACGCAAACCCTCTTAGATGTTGTTAATAGGTGAGCAACTTCTTTCATTTGATTTTGATTTATCATCATATGACAACTATCTAATAAATCTTGATATGTATTAATAACTAAATTAGAAATTTCTTCTCTATTGTATTTACTAATATTTTTCTCATATTCAAATATGAATTCTCTAAAACCTTTATATCCACATTTTTTCGCAAACCTAGATAAAGAAGCTTCTGACACAAATAGCTTTTCTGATACTGCTTTAGATGAAAGCTTTTGTATTTCTCTATTATTTATAAAAAAATTGGCTATAGTTCTTTCTACATTAGTAAATTTATCATATCTTGACTTTAGATTCTTCAAAACAGTATTATCAGAATATTCCATACCATCCGTCTCCTTTTCATTAGGTAGTCAAGCTATTAAATTCTTAAATCATTTTATTTATTTAATTCTATACTATAAGTGTATATAGATATTAATTCAATCGCAACATTTTTGAAAGATTTTGAAAGAAATTTTAAATTTTTTTCAGATTTTCTATAAAATAAAGATTTATTAGATGTACTTTTTCTAAATTTTAGAAATTACTTTCATTCATTTGGCTTGTCCATAGAGATTTTTGTGTTATTTAGTAAAGAAAAAGTGCATTTAGTAAAATTAGTAAATTTTACTAAACGCACTTTTTTGTTTAAAAATTTAAATTTATATCTTTTTTTAATTTTCCTTTTTCTCATAATTTAATATAACTTTATAACGGTCAATATACTTTTCTTTTTCACCTTTTGAAACTTTAAAATAATCATTTTCTCCAGGTATTATAGTTAAACAATTATCCTTAAAATCGGCATTATCAAATTTTAATGTAGTTGGAACATCACTTCCTATAGCATTTGAATAGCAAATCACTTTTTCTTTATCCATAATTATAAACTGATACATATCATCACTTTCAGCAATATTTAAAAACTTATATCCTGCCTTTTTGTATATTTCATCTCTAGGAGTACCTGGTTTAAATATATACATTTTATCCCATTTAAAAGGTATCTCATCCTTAAGACTTATAACTTTACCTTCTTTACCTTTATCTAGTAGAAAACTAGTTTCACTATAAAACATTCCATGATTGTTACATAGCATATCTAAGTTCTTTTTAACATTTTTAAACTGAACTATATCACTAGACTTATTTATTACATCCCATCCATTTTTATCTTTTTTTAATTTTATATCAATTTTTGAAATACACTCACCGTGTTTTCCTGGTTCTGTTACTATAACAGTTTGTCCATCTTTGTTTTTATAGTCATGTTGTTTTATTTGAACATGGTTGTGCCCAGCAACTATTACATCTATTCCAGATACATTTTGAGCTAAGTCTTGTATTCTATTTCCTGGGTGTTTTGGTTTTTTAGGTCTTTCACCACTATGAGTTATTGCTATTATAATATCTGCATGGTCTTTTTCCTTCATAACTTTTACCCATTTATTAGCATCTTCTACTAAATCATTCATATAAAGTTCTCCATTGTATCCCTTTTGATCTTTTAACTCTAAAGATTTAGCTTTTACTAGCTTTTCTCCATCCCATTCTTTAGATTCTCCTACTTCTTTTAGAGTAAGTCCTAATATTCCAAGTTTTATATTACCTTCTGGTGTTTTAATTTCTTTTATAACGTATGGTTTTGTGTAGCTTTCTCCATTTTTCTTATATGTATTTGCTGATAGTACACTTATTCCTTGCTTTTCAAAGTCTGATATCATATTATCTAGACTAGTCTTGTTATTTGATACAAACTCATGATTTCCAAGAGTTACTGTGTCAAATCCAGCTTCTTTCATTTCTTTTGCTAAAGGAATTTCTATATAATCTGCATTGTTATTTTTATAGTTTTTACTCATTTGGTCATAATATTTTAACATATCTCCAGATGTTCCAAATCCAGAATCTAGAAAATCCCCTGCATCTACTACTACAGTATCTGGATTTTCCTTCTTTTGTTTTTCTATATAAGAAACCATTTCATTAGGTATTATTCCATGTAAGTCAGTCGTTGCAAGTATATTTAAATCTACTGACTTAGTAGAACTGCATCCTATTATTAATAAAGATGAAATGCTTATTACTGACCATAATATTTTTCTCTTTGAAAATAATTTACTCATACTCATCCCCCTATATACTTCCTTGTCTTATATTTTCAATTGTATTTTCTTTGTTTATTTTTTTCATAGGAATATAGGCCGATACAAAGGTAATGACAAATACACCTACAATAGATATTAAAACTGCCTTTATCGGAAGTACCATACCTATTTCTATAGCATCTCCAAGAACTTCGTTCATATATACATCTATTAAAAGTCCTATAGGAATTCCGTATAATAAGGCTAATACTCCATATAATAAGCTTTCAAGATATATCATTCTGTTAAATCCACTAGGTGTTACACCTAGTGATTTGATTATTGCAAATTCTTTTTTTCTTAAATTTATATTTGTACTCATTGTGTTTATTATATTAGTAGCACTTATTAGAGATATTACTACTGTAAATCCATATACAAATATTTTCATAACATTGATAGCCTCTTCCATCTCTAATACATCTTCTACATCATCTGATACATCATAACCATATTTTTTTGCTATATCTTTTACATCATCTCTAGTTTTTTTTGTTTTATTTGTGTCTATGTATATATCTCCATCACTTATTTTATATCCTAGCTTTTCTCCTACTTCGTTATAAGTTATAAAATCTATACCCATATAAGTAGACCATCTATATCCTGGAAGAAAATCTTCAGTAGTAGCTAGTACTTTTAACTTAATAGGCACTCTTACTTCCTTATCATTTTTGTCTATATATCTCTTACAAATATTTATTGTATCTCCTACTTTATAATTTGTTAATGAAATCTCACTTTGTTTTCTGCTAGAGCTATTGTCACTTTTATTTCGAAGTATTATTCCATTTTCTTTTATAGCACTTTCTTTGTCAAAACTACCAGTTTTTAATTCTAATTCTTCTATTGCTTTATCTCCTACAAAATTAATTCCATTATTGTTAAATATATATACAATTTCACCATTTTTATTTTCCTTTGAAAAACGTCTTTCTATTAAATCCTTATATTCTTTATTTATGTTACTTTCATTAATGTATGTTTCTGCACCATAAGGATTAATTGCACTAATTTTATTTACTCCATCTATATTATTTAAATCTTTAACTATATCATTTTTCTCTCTTATTCCGCTATACCATACTCTCATATCATAGTTTATTTCTCCTATATTTACCCGGTTAGCTTTTTCAAATAAATCAATAAATCCACTAAATGATATAAATATAACTACACTAGTTACTAAAGAGAATAAGGTTATTCTGAATTTTTTTTTATTTCTTCTAAGATTTTTGTATGCAAGAACTCCTTCAGTTTTAAATATTAACTTAACTAGTTTAGAATTTTTTACTTTGCCTATTTTTAAATCATCACTATTTCTTATAGATTCAAGTGGAGAAGTTTTTGCACAATTGATTGCTGGAAGTATTGCCGATACTAATATAGCCAATAAAACTATTAATGCACTTCCTACTATCATATAAGGATTATATATTACTCTTAGATTTATATCTGAAATAAATTGGCTATTAAATACTGTTTGTATTGATTTAAAGATTAAATCCATTCCAAAAGTTCCAACTATTAACCCTATAGGTATTCCTATTAAACTTATTACAATAGCCTCTATAAATACTAGCTTCATAACTTGAGTTTTAGTTGCCCCTATAGAATTTAACACTCCAAATTGTTTTTTTCTTTCACTTACAGATATACTAAAAGAATTATATACTGTTACTACTGTGCATACTATTACTAATAATGTTACTATAAGTAATATTTTATTAAATGTTTTATTTATATTTTCGTAAAGACTTGCCCCTTGTAGTCTTAATAGATACTCATTAAAGTATAGGTTTTCATAGTGAGTTTTATTATCATTATTATAAATCATTGACTCGCCATTATCAGTTGATTTATCAACTTCTAATCCTAGTGTTTTTGCTATATTTGTGGCTATAGTATAGGCTTCTTTAGGATTTTTAAATAATATATATGCATCTAATGTATCTTTTTCAAATGGTTTATTTGATTCTAAGTAAGTTATTCCATTTGAAATTTCACTTAGTTCAGCGTATGGTTTTTTCATAATTCCAACAATCTTATATTCTTTTTCTTTTGTATCAACTAATCTTTCATTTTCTTTTAGTATTGGAATTTCTATTCCTTTTCCATTTTCATCTATTCTTTTTCCAACATTTAAAGTTATAGTATCTCCTAATTTTTTGTTTGTTAAAGGTATGGCTCTTTCACTTAATACTATCTCATTTTCATTAGTAGGTAGTCTTCCTTCTTTTAATTTTACTTGATTCATTTCAAAACCATTTTGGTTATAAGCTTTAAGGTTAATCAAGTTTAATTTTTCTTTATTTAATTTTGAATATCCTAAATCTTCACTAATTGAAGTTTTTGCTATTCCTGCACTTTTAGTTATAGTGTCTAAATCTTCCTTTTTTACATTATAAAAAGCTGAATGAAAATATCCTTCTTGTTCTATAGTCTGCCTAAACTGATAATCCATATAACTTTCATATATACTTCCTATTCCACATATTAATGCTGTTGATAGTATTACTCCTATTATTGTTACTATTGTTCTTTTTTTATTTTTTTTTAAATACCTTAAAGTTAGAGTTGTATATAAATTCATTTATATCACCTCGTCTGCTTTAATAATTCCATCTTCTATAGCTATTACTCTGTCTGCTTGTAGTGCTATGTTATTATCATGAGTTATCATTATTAATGTTTGATTGTATTTTTTTACTGATAGTTTTAATAATTCTATTACTTCCTTTGAGTTTTTACTGTCTAAGTTTCCAGTAGGTTCATCTGCAAGTATAATAGATGGTCTATTTATAAGTGCTCTACCTATAGAAGTTCTTTGTTGCTGTCCTCCACTTAGCTCATTTGGAAGGTTGTTTTCTTTTTCTTTTAATCCTAATGTTTTTAATAAATCATTTAAGTATTCTTTATCTATTTTTCTGTTATCAAGTTCTGCTGGTAGTAGTATATTTTCCTTTACACTAAGTACAGGTATTAAGTTATAGAACTGATATATAAGTCCTATGTTTCTTCTTCTAAATATGGCTAAATCTTTTTCATTTAATGAGCATATATCTACTCCATTTATATATACTTTTCCACTACTAGGCTTATCTACTCCTCCCATTAAATGAAGTAGTGTACTTTTACCACTTCCACTTGGTCCTACGATTGCTACAAATTCACCTTTGTTTATAGATAAATTTACATTTTTTACTGCATCTACCTTTGTATCACCCTTACCATAACTTTTGGTTATGTTTTCTACTTTTACCACTTCCATATTAGCCTCCATTTTCTTAAACTTGTCTAATCTTTATATTTATAGTCTATCTTCCTAGACTTACTTTAAAGTGAATTATATATTACAAATTAGTCACTATAGTTTTTATGGAATATAATATGGAATTCGCATCCTTTGTTTTTTTCACTTTTAACTGATATATCACCATTTTGACTTTCTATTATAGACTTTGCCATAGCTAGTCCTATTCCTACGCTATCTTCTTTTGAGCTATTTCTTCCTTTGTAAAACCTTTTAAATATATGAGGTAAATCTTTTTTCTCTATTCCCTCTCCACTATCTTTTATAATTATTTCTGAATATATAAAGTTATCTTCATAACTAATTTCTAGCTTTCCATTTTGAGGTGTATGTTCTACACAATTTTTAATTATGTTGACTAAAGCCTCAACAGACCATTCCATATCCCCCTTGTAGAAGATACTATTATTCCCCTTAATACTTACATCTATATTTTTAAGTTCTAATGGTATTAAACTTGGCCCTAGAGCTCTTTTTACTAGTTCATTAATATTTACATTTTCATATTTAAAATCAATTACCTTAGCTTCTACCTTTGATAGTCTTAGCATACTTTTTATTAGCCACTCCATTCTACTTAGCTGGGTTTTTATTTTGTCCAAAAACTCTATTTTAGTTTCTTTTGGTAAATCTTCATACATTAAGTCATTAAGTATTATAAGTGAAGTCATAGGAGTTTTTAATTGGTGTGAAATATCTGATATAGTATCATTTAGAAATATCTTTTCTTTATTTAGTAATTCTACCTTTTCTTTAAGTATATTAGTCATTTTTAAAAGCTCTGTTTTTAAAAGACCAATTTGTCCTTCTTGGTTTTTATTCTTCATTTCATAATCTCTGCCCTCTGAGCTATAATATACATAGTCAGTCATATCTTTTATATCATTATATATATGCTTAAAATAGTACATAACTAAAATTAAGGTAAATATAAATACAAGCACTATAAATAAAATATTTAAACTAAAAATGTCATTTATACTTTCATTTATAATAAGCTCATTTCTAAGGCTTATATTTTCATTATAGTTATATTTATTTAATACTTCTTTACCTAAGGTTATGTTATTCTTTGACTTACCTTGTGTTATTACAGTTATTATTTCCTTTTCCAAATCAGGATGTTTTGAAAGTATAGAACCTACTATAACTTGATTATTTTCTATTATTTTATCTTTTATAATATTTACACTTTTATAGCTTATTCCTAGTGAAAAAATTATAGCTATTATAAATAGTAAAATGTAATTTCTTATGAAGTTTTTTATTTCAGCATTAGATAGAAACATTTTCTTCACTTCCATTCCACTTGTATCCAACTCCCCTTATTGTGTGTATATATCTAGGATTTGTTATATCATCTTCTATTTTTTCTCTAAGCCTTTTTATATACACTGTAAGGGTATTATCATTTATAAAATCATAAGTAACATCCCATAACTTTTCTAAAATTTGAGTTCTACTTAAAACTATATTATTATTTTGAATTAATATTAATAATAACTTATACTCAGCAGAAGTTAAGAAAATCTCTTCTTCTTTTTTATACACTCTAGCTTCTAGTGTGTGTATACTTAAATCTTTGAACTTTACTATCTTTTTACTTTCATTATTATTTTTTCTTCTTCTAAGAACTGCATTTATTCTAGAGATAAGTTCTCTAACTCTAAAGGGTTTTGTTATATAATCATCTCCTCCAATATCTAGTCCCATGACTATATTTACTTCTTCATCGCATGCTGTTAAAAATATTACAGGAGTGTCATTAGTTTCTCTAAGTTCCTTGCAAAAATCGTACCCACTTCCATCAGGTAACATTACATCTAGTAATATAATCTCGTAATCCTTAGTTATTATTTCTTTTTTTCCACTTTCTAAGTCTTTACATATATTTATATTAAAACCTTCTTGTTCTAGAGCATATTTTACTCCAAAAGCTATAGTGCTATCGTCCTCTATCATAAGAATATTTTTCATAATCCCTCCAAATTTAACAATTTTTTATTTTATAATTATTATACAACAATTAAATTATTAAAGTAGTATAAACAAAATGACATATTAGTCACTTATATAACTTTATTTTCAAAAAAGAACCTTAGCAAATATTATAAATTGCTAAGGTTCTTTTTATGTACTACTTATAGTACAATTTATTTAATTTTTTTAGTTAGATGCTGAAGCTGTACTAGATGCTGCAATAATAGCCACCATAGTTGCAATTTCAATAGCTATTATTATCTCTAGAAGTATATTGCTACTTATAGAATCTATATTACTCTCTTCATTTAAATACTCAGCATATGCTGATGCTACAATAGACGCACTTATCATATTCCTATTAGTCTTACCTAAAGACCAATTTCCAAACCATTTTACTTCACTTAACTTATCAGATACATTTTTTATTTGATTAACCAATTGATATTCATCACAATCAATTAAAGATAATACACCTATTAAGGGGTATCCATATCCATCTATTTTACACTTTTGTTTTTCAAGTAATTCTTTAATTCTTATTACTTTATCTAATTTTTCTTCACTCTTATGTTTATCTAATGCCATTATATGAGATAATGATTGAAGATTGTTTGATTTATAAAACCCCTTTGAATTAAGTTCATTATAGCTTCTTTCTATATATTCTAAGTCATTATCTATGTCTTTTGAATTTATAGCTATGAGGGCTGCTCTACAATAATCATCACTAGATGTTATCCACGGATGATGATTTTTCATGTATTCATATACATATTTAGTCTTTTCAATTGATGTATTTATATCCATTTTTTCTTGATTTTCATGTATTATAATTGCTACAAATGGTAAGTATGAATCATTTGTAAATTTATTTTCTTTTAATTTATTATATATATTTAATATAGACTTAAATTCATTTTCTCTATTTGTCTTATTTGATAACAAATTTGCTAGATAAAATAGGCTATTACCTCTAAAGTTTGAAAATATTCCTGTATTTGTTTTAATTATATCTATACTTTCTTCCACTTTTATTGGGTTTATATTTTTATTTTTTATGGTAGATGAAAATACACAACTATACTGCATCATTCCCATTTGCCATGCCCCTTTTATTTCCTTTGTTTTTTCATAATTTTTTATAAATAGGTTTAGCTTATTGTTTATTATATTATCTTACATTGTTTTTATCTCCCCACAATTATTTTATATATATTGTAAGTTTATCATAAAATATACTACCTTTATAGTAAAGAGAGAAAATCTATTTGAATTCCTATATTTTAATCTAACTTATCCTGTACCCCTTACTAGTGGTACGATTCACCGTAACAGTAGTATCAGAGTTTTTTAAAAGGTGAAAACAAAATATAACCTCTGAGTCCACCTCTTTTTTTCTTATAATATTCATGTACATACCTACACGTAAAGGATGTTAAAAATTATTTTTTCTTAAATTCCTTGTTATCTAAAATAATAACCTCTGACCTAGCTTCCTTTGCTGCCTTCTTTGTATGATTTACAAGTTTTATAACGTCCTTGTATGACTTTTTTGCTCCCTTTACTAGTAAAGGTACTCCTATAAAATCAATTTTTAACCACCTAGAAAATAATCCGCCAAATGTCATTGGTAATGAAACGGTTGGCGACGTATTAGAAAATATAATTTTCTCATTTAATAGCTTTTGTTTATGAAGCATAGAAGCTAAATTATATAATCCTGGAATTAAAACCTTTGAACGCCCCCTACCTATAGTATAGACTTCATTTCCATCTTTATCACTTCCATGATAAAAAAGTTCTCCACGATTTCCGTATACTAACTTATTAAAGTTAGGTAAGTTCAATATTTCATCTTTAGTCGGTTCTCGAGTTTCATCCAGCAATTCTAGGTGATAAGCCATTGCTAGAATAGATGAGTGTGTTCCTCCATAACAATTATATATGTATATCATTAAAATCACCTAATTTCCTATTTTTTGATTTATTTCAATAATTGTAGTATATACATTAAATATTGGAATTAAACAAACTTTGAACAAGTTTCATCCAAGTTCTTCAATATTTCTATCTACTAAAAAGGCTCTAGCATAAACTGCTAAAGCCTTGACTTTTGCGAAAAGGATTAGGTTTGAAGCCACGGTACTATTGTTTACCGTACGCTTGATTTTGAGTTAGATGTTAAAGTTACAATTATCCATAAATTATATACAAATTTTTATTTTTACACAATTTATCATCAACCTTCTCTTCAAAACAAAATAAGAAGGATTATTCCTCCTTCTTAACTTAGTTTTCCGTAGCTACACCTTAGAAGTATATTAAGTATCTATAGATTCATTATCAAATTATAGACCTATATTTTCTTTAATTTGCCTTATTAAATTTTCCTTATTTTCTTCTAGTTGAATAACTCTATTTACATTTGCTCCAGATGGATGTGGAAATCCTTTAAGAATCTGTTTTTCACAAATAATTCCTTCCTTTGATAACTTATACAGCACCTCTTCAACTGCTCTGCCTAACGGTATTATTAATATTTCTTTAAAATTTTCAATTTTACTGAGTTCTTTAATAAAATTATCATATACATATTTCATTAAAAATGCACTTTTTGATAATTTAGGTGTATGTCCTGAATAGTTCTGTTTTTTTACAAATACAGGATAAGGTACTAATGATACAGTATGTAGTAAATAATCTTTGTCTTCAAATAAGGTAGAGCAACTATTTATACTTAACGCCTTATTAAGTTTTATATCATCTAACATACTAATTATATTCTTTCTTAAACTTCCACTAAATCTACCGGCCACCTTACATTTATATTGAATTTCTTCAATATTAGTTTCTAACTCTAGTTCTTTTCGAGCAGTGGAGATAGCTGTACTCATTTGTTGAAATCCAGGTGTTATTCCAATAATAAATATCTTAGCTTTTGAATTTAAATAATCATTATGTGGAGCATAATATATTTCTATATTTCCATTTTTTTCTATAAGCAAGTCATCTATTAATAATTCATTTTTTTCATATTTATCTTTTATAGGAAGATGTTTTATAACTTTTGCATATTCATATAATGTTTTTTTCATACTTACCTCGCTATCTTAGTTTTCATTATTTCATAATACCCTTTTTATTGTACTTCTAAAAACTGATTATACTCCTCAGACAGCTATATTTTTATTATTTCCTATATTTTATATTCTCTTCTACTTTTATCATTTTTATTTTAAAAATTAAATTAGACATCTACTTATCGTTATTTCTAAAAAAATCACTCTATACAGTTAAACAATAATTATGATATTTTGGTAGTTTTATATTACTTATAATTTTACAATACAATAAAACCGTATCACTTACTTGTGATACGGTTTATTATTATTTAACATAATTTTACTAATCATAGTTAACTTATATTAAATTATATCTTTGTAATAATTCTTCAATTACAGTTCCTGAAATTTCTTTCTTAATTATATCTAATTTAATTTTATCTAATAATGGTAACTTAATATCTTTTAATTTTTTACCATCTAACATCTTAGAAGTTGAATCAAGTAACACCCTAATATCATAGCAAGAACCAAATACCTCAGGAACTCCACGGTCAACATCAAGTAGTGTATATACAGCCTCCATAGCAGTTCTTACAGAATACTCTGTTGTAAATATAGTATCACGAACAGTCTCTGCAAATTGACCAATAAATGCAAAGTTAACACATTTATCTGGTACTACTTTTGGTCTATCTCCAGCTGTTCTTGGCATAAAGAATGAAGTAATGTATGGCATCATGCAAGGAATACAATGAGCAGAATTTTTTGCCATCTCAGGAATTTCATCTACTGGAACTCCTAAATGATATAGCCATTCTTGAGTAATTTCATAACCTGTGCACTCCTTCATTGGTTTTTTTATGAAATCTCCATCTACATCAGTAAATAATCCATAAACCCATACAACAAGCTCATTATCTGGTTGAGATTTAAAATGTGGTTGTCTATTTAAAGTATAACTCATTAGCCAAGATGAATCTTTAACTGTAACAATTCCTCCCGTAACAACTTTTCCACTAAATGGATTACGTTTACATACTTTTTCTATATATGGTGGAATTTTATTATCTAAAGTAGTTATAGTAGCAGATTCCCAATTAGTTTTATTTATATTAGTACAGAATTTATCTGGTCTACCAAAAGAAGAATCTTGTGCTGCTATGTTTCTCCAAAGTCTCCAGCAACCTCCTTCAGTAGTATTTAAAACTGGTGCATGATCATCATCACCTAGACTTGAATTTTCTGTACAACTACCATTTGTAACAAATACTAAGTCATCTTCTACTAAATCAATAGTTTCTTCTTTTCCATCCTTAATACAAACAATTTGTTTTGCTAATTTTTTATCTTCTGTTATTTCAAAAATCACATTGGTAACAGTTGTATTATACTGAAAATGAACTCCATTAGACTCTAGGTATTTAACCATTGGTAAAATTAATGATTCATATTGATTATATTTTGTAAATTTTAAAGCTGAAAAATCAGGAAGTCCACCAATATGATGAATAAATCTTTGAATATATCTTCTCATTTCAATGGCACTATGCCACTCTTCAAAGGCAAACATAGTTCTCCAATATAGCCAAAAGTTTGATTCATAGAATTCTTTTGTAAATACATCTTCGATTTTTTTATCATATAAATCTTCTTCTTTTGCCATAAATAATTTTATTATTTCCATAGATGCCTTTTCTGTTAATGCAAATTTTCCATCTGTGTGAGCATCTTCTCCACGGTTAACTGTAGCCCTCATTAGAGAATAATTTGGGTCTTTTTTATTTAACCAATAAAATTCATCTAGTACAGAAACTCCTTCAGTTTCTATTGAAGGTATTGATCTAAATAAATCCCATAAGCATTCAAAGTGATTTTCCATTTCACGACCACCACGAATAATAAATCCCTTCTGAGGATCATTAATTCCATCACAAGCTCCACCTGCTATATCCGTTTCTTCTAATATATGAATATGTTCACCTTTCATTTGTCCATCACGAACTAAAAAACATGCAGCAGCTAAAGATGCTAAACCAGCTCCAACTAAATATGCTGATTTTCTATCCACACCTTCTGGTTTTTGTGGACGTGCAAATGCTTCGTAATTCCCATTACTATAATACATATAAATCATCCCCTATACTTTAAAGCTTATTTATTATAAAAGCTTTAGTAATTTATTTATTAATATCATATTCCTATTTAAGATTTTATTATATAGACAATATTAAGGCTTTGTAAAAATTTTAAACATAACTATAAATCTGTAAAAAAACTAGACAAATAATAATATTTGTCTAGTTTATATTTTCTATCTATTTTTGTACTAATCCCATTTGTCTGTTCTATATCTCTCTAAAGCCTCTTCTATATTTCCACAAATCAATGTATTCAATCGCTTAATAATATCTTTAGGGTTTTCTTTCATTCCTTTTTTAATCCATTCAAGTACAATACCTACAAATGCATACTTATAAAAATCTGCAATAAATTCTTTATCTTTTTCTCTAACTGCCATATCTTTTGCCTTTTCTTCTACTACTCCCATAAGAAGTAATTGTACTTCATTATATAAGTAACGTTCTAGATGTTCTCTACTTACAGAGTTGAATGTATTTAATACAAAAGATTTATTATCTAGTATGTAGTTAAATATATATTCAAATCCCTGTTGCCAAGTATCGTATGTCTTTTTCCCATCTAAAGCTCTTGTTGCTTCATATGTGTAAACCCAATCTAGTAAATCGTAAATGTCCTTGAAATGATAATAAAATGTCTGCCTATTTACTCCACAATCTTCTGTTATATCTATTACTTTTATTTTTTCCAAGGATTTTTGGGCTAACATTTTTTTCAAAGATGCAGCAAATGATTTTTTAGTCATTTGAGACATATATATCCCCTCCATTTTTTTAAACTTGTAAAATTCCTATTTATATATCCTTTTTATCAAATATTTCTTAAACTTTTATTATTTTTCATTAGAATATATAGTTCCACCAATTAATTCTTCTTCTTTTTCTAAATAAGCTCCAAATTTTGGATTTATTGCTTTGAAAAACAGATTTATAAAATTTAATAATATAAAGAATACTACATATGTTGCTATAAATATTTCTATATTTCCTAATAATTCAAATACATTTCCTATTATTTTATAACCTATTGCTCCAAAATATGTTGATAATTTAAAAGCTGCTAATGTTGCAATTGCTAATGGGAATGTAAATGCTGCATATGTTGGTTTAAATCCTTCTTTGAAAAGCTTTAGTATATATCCGTAAACAACTACTAGAAGTATTAATCCAGTTATTATTAACCAAGTTAGCATATATATATTTGGATTTGGATCTATAGTTAATATCCCAACTATTCCAAGTGGAGCTGGTGAACAAACTATACCAACAGTAGGTAATTTTTTATCATCTAGTATTTCACTTTTAAATACTATATAAAGAACTAATGGTAATAGTAGTGTGTAAAATATAAATCCAAACATAAGCATAAAGTTTGCTATTGGTGGAATTATTCCTCCCATTCCTTTACTTGCCACACTTCCTGTTATCATACCTGTATATATGATAAAACAAGTTGGCATTATATTATTAAAGTTCTTTTCTTTAATTCTTATTATTGTGTAATATACTACAATAGCATAATGATATACTACTGCGCCTAACCATAAAGCACTGCATACAGTTGGAAATTGTGGATAGAAAAATCCAGAAACTAACCAAGTTACCATACCCATAGTTGGATAAAATGTTCCTATAACCGGATCTCTTAATTCTTTTAACATTACTTTTGGAAATCTTATAACTCTCATTAGCATTAATGAAAGCATTATTATTGCTATAGTTATTGCAATTGGTTTTAGATAACCGATATCTTTAATTAACCAACAATTACTAAGTGTTATAAATGCCAAACATGTGCCACTTATTCCTATGTGTAAATTTTCAAGCTTATCTAAATATCTGTTCATACTAACCACCCTCTAATTTGTTATTAATGTATTTTAATATTTATTTAAATATTCTTTATAATTTCTCAAAGTATAAAGTAAAATTTTTCCAAATCCCTTAATTTAATTAATTCCCTCTATAAATCACTTTAAAACAGTTCATATTTCAAATACTTTCTTTGAAGGCTTAAATATTTTCGATATTACAAGAGCTATTTTATCTTTGTAAGTTCACGATGAACTTAAGATAAATAAGCAAGATAATACTATCTTAAATTAGTTATCTAATAAATTTATGTACAAGGAGGTATGTTAATGTAAACTACAAAGAGATTAGTAATGTCTTTTAAGAATACTTTTTGAAGAGTTCTTTTTATATCAGTTGATGATCCTAGAGAAGGTATAAATAAAGCTGAAATAAAAGAAGTTATGGACATGATAGTTGAGAAAAATATATTTGCTCCTAATGTAGGTGATTTAGTGGAAAATGTTGAAGCTAAGATAGTTGTAATAGATACTACTGAGTTTGATTTAGCTGTGTAGTAGTTTAAGAGTTGTCTTCGGTATAGAATTTAGACAAAGGTCAAAGAGCTGCCTTTAAGTGTTTCTTAAACAAATCTTTCTCTTCTAGAATCTTCGCTTTTTTTATTACTCATCCAATCATGAATTGCAAAAAGTAATACAATACACTTGTTAAAAACAAATATATTGTCATAATTTAAATCTCTACTATGTAATATTCATCTTGGATTTACTTTGAAAAAATCCAATTTTAAATAATTGAAATTATCCTTAAAAAGTGTTATGCTATCAAAAGAAATCAAAAAATGTCGTTACTATATATAATTGATTATATATTAAAGAGCTTATTTTTATAGGCTCTTTTTATATCTTATTAAAAAAAGCAGACCTTTAGGCCATTAGCGACATATCGCTTAATCAAAGCGAATTTTTTTAAATGATAAAGAGAGGTAATTATATGATAAAAATTGACAACTTGTCCTACTCACTTCCGCAAAGAGATCTATATAATAATGTTTCATTTACATTAGAAGATGGTCAACATTGTGCTTTTATAGGAGCAAGTGGTAGCGGAAAAAGTACACTTATAGATATAATAATGGATCCAGAAAAATATATATTTGATGGTAAGTTAGAAATGAATCCAAATTTAAGAATTGGGTATGTAAGTCAGTTCTCACAACTAGACAAAATAAAAGAAACTACAGTTTTCGAATATATAGCACAAGAGTTTATCAAGCTACAAGATGAAATATCATCTATTTGCGGTGAAATGGAAACATCTTCTGATATTGATGCTTTACTAGAAAAGTACCAAGAAGCTTTAGATGCATTTAATGCAATTGATGGTGACGATTATGAGAGTAACATTAATAAGAAACTAAATCTTGCAAATTTAACTAAGCATAAAGATAAAATGATATCTGAACTTAGTGGTGGAGAATTTAAACTTATTCAAGTTATTAAGGAAATGCTTAATAACCCAGATTTAATGATTATGGATGAGCCAGATGTGTTCTTAGATTTTGAGAATCTTAACGCTCTTAAAAATTTAATTAATTCTTATAAGAAAACAATTTTAGTTATTACACACAACAGATATTTATTAAATCATTGTTTTAATAAAATTATCCATCTTGAGAATACAGAACTACAAGAATTTGATGGTAGATATGTTGATTACAACTTGTCTCTTCTTCAAACTAAAATCGAGTTACAAGAAATGGCTATTGCTGATGAAGAAGAAATTGCGAGAAATGAAGCTTTAATCGAAATATTAAGAGAAAAAGCAACCTATAATGCTGAAGCTTCTAGAGGTAGAGCTCTAAAAGCTAGAGTTAAAATCCAAGAAAGATTAGAAGCAAAAAAAATTAAAGCACCATTTGTAGATATTAAACAACCGTATATCAATTTAGAGACAAATAATGAAATTGAAGAAACTATTGCTTTAAAGGCTAGTGATTTTTCTATATCATTTGATGAAGTTCTTTTAGAAAATGTTAACTTTGAGATAAAATCTACTGATAAAGTAGCTATTGTTGGTACAAACGGTGTAGGAAAAACTACTTTATTAAAAGAAATATTTAAAAATAATAATAAATTTATTGAAATAAATGAAAACATTAAGCTAGCTTATTTATCTCAAATGCAAAGTGAAGTAGTAAATGAGTCTAATACAATACTTCAAGAGTTCTATGATGTTGGATTTGAGACTTATGGTGAAATTAGGAGATATGTTTCAAGATATGGTTTTGATTCAGATATACTTACACAAAAGATTGAATCTTTATCTGGTGGAGAAAAAAATATACTTCAATTGGCGAAGGTTTCTGCTAGTAAAGCAAATATGTTACTAATGGATGAACCTACAAGCCACTTAGATATTTATTCTCAAATGGCTCTAGAAAAAGCTATAGCAAATTATAAAGGTGCTATTTTAATGGTTTCTCATGATTATCATTTTATAGTTAACTGTGCGGATTATGTTTTACTTATTGAAGATAAGACAATTAGAAAAATGAGCATGCGTAAATTTAGAAAGATGATTTATGCTAATCATTTTGACAAAGACTATCTGCAAATTGAAGAAAAGAAAAAATCAGTTGAAATGGAAATAGCTTCTGCTTTAAAGGATACTGATTTTGAACGTGCAAAAACTTTATCTAAAAAGTTAGAAGAGTTAATTAAATCATTTTAAATAAATAATCCCTTTATAATTGACAGATTTGTCAATTTTAAGGGGTTATTTTTATCTCATAAATCAAAATTTATAGTTCACTAAATTATACAAGTCATAACTCCGTTATTTATGATACAGTTTACCACTATTTATTCTAAATAACTAGGTACTAATATATGCCTAGTTATTAAATAAAATTTGTACAACACAAACCATCTTTTGAGTTATACAAATTTTATCTAATATTTATGTTATTTACATTTTTATTCCCATTATGTATTTCATTTCTTCTGTTACATCTTTCCACTCATTCTTATTAGAGTCTTTTTTATAATCTCTGTCTTCTTTTTTTAAATCAAAAGTAATACTACAATACTCACATATATACTTATATATATCATCGTTGTTGTCATCTTTATAAACCTTTTCTAACTCTATTCTGTCGTTTTTCCTACAATATGGGCAACTTACTGTCTTGTACTTTCTAGCATCTACGTCTATTATCTCTTGTCTCATGTTTACTCTCCTTCATCTTATGTGATTTAAAATGTTATAAAGTTTTATTTTACATCTTTATTTTAGATATACCCTAAATATTTAAAATAAAACTTTGTGAAATATCGAAAATAACCTTTGTTCACATAAAATTGCATTTCACCTAGCTAGATATTTTCCAAATTACTTTTCATTTAAGACCTCATTCTTTATAAATTTTTCATTGTAATATAAGTTATATGTTGTAAATGGTGTAATTTAATTTTATAGTTATATCATATTTTTTCTATTCTCACTTCTAAACTAGTTATAAACTCATCTTCATTACTAGTCTCATATATATCAACATCATATATTTCTATAGGATCGCCTACTATCTTATAGCCATTTTCTTTTGCATAGTTATACATAGCTTTTAAATATTTTCTATTATTTTCGTATTTTCCTTTATAGGTACAACTTATGTAATCACCTTTTTTCAGGCTAAAATTAGATATTTCACTATCATCTTCTAAAAAAGCAATTACATGCTTATACTTATCTATTCTTCCTTTTTCTATACTTTTACTATCAAATATAGAACCTATATTGTTGTTTCCTATTATATAAAAATTATCTTCAAGCTCTTTTCTCAGTTTTTGAATAAGATAATCTACACTTTCATTACAATCTACATTTCCCCCAACTACTAATGCTTTTCGCTCATCATAATATTTCACTTTTAATGTTTCAAAATCATTTTTGTTGATACTTTGTTCTATTACTTTTAGCCTACTTTGAATATTTCTTTTTTGATTTAGTAATATTTCTATTTTATTTTCAATTATGTTCATTTCTTCTTTTAGCATTTTTTTAGTAGACTCTATATCCCTCTTTTCAAGATATTTTTTTATTTCTTTCATAGGTATATTTAAATTTCTAAGTTCTCTTATTAAATTTAGTTTACATACATCATCTATACTATATAATCTATATCCATTTTTATCTCTAGTTGGCTTTAATATTTCAAGTTCTTCATAATATTTGATAGCATCTCTTCCTATATTGTAAGTTTTTACTAATTCTCCAATTTTATAATAGCGCTTCATGACTTTCCTCCTATAAAAAAATTCACTTCTCTCATCTCGCCAATGATGTGACACTTACTCTCACTTTTGTAATATAAATTGTCTAAAATATTTATTTATATCACTAAAATACAAATAATGAATATACTTATATGTATGTATTTATATTAAATAAATTTAACAAATCAAATCTTCTGAATATATTGATATAACTTAATTATATCCAACATTAATAATCTTAGATTTAACAATCTTTTTTATTAAAAAGTATTTGACCTGTGTATTATACCATAGTTTATAGTTATTCTTGAAGGGAGTTGATATTATGTCTACAATAGCATTAAAAAGCAATAACAAAGGCTTAAATAAAAAATTTGTTAAATATGTAATTCCTTCTGTTGCTTCCATGTGGGTTTCCGCTTTATACGTAATGGTGGATGCTATGTTTGTTAGTAAAGGAGTTGGACCAGATGCACTTGCAGCTGTTAATATAGCTATGCCTTATACAAACTTTATATTTGCTCTATCAGTTTTATTTTCAATAGGCTCATCAGCCGTTATATCTATGGAACTTGGCAACAAGGATATTAAAAATGCTAGTAATTATTTTTCTATTACAATAGTAGGGCTAGTTATAATATCTTTTATTATAACTATAATTAGTTTATTATTTTTAGATGAAATAGCCTTATTTTTAGGTGCTACACCTGGTATTTTACCTATGGTTAAAAATTATTTAAGTATTATAATTTTATTTATCGTGTTTTACATAGTAAGTTATGCACTAGAAGTATTAATCAAAACAGATGGTTATCCCCATTTATCTACTATAGGAGTTATAATATCTGCTATAACAAATATAGTTCTTGACTATGTTTTTGTTTTAAAATTTAACTGGGGTGTTGAGGGTGCTGCACTTGCTACTGGCCTTGCACGTGCTTTTTCTTTTATATTTTTTATGTTCCATTTTTTTAGTAAAAATTCTAAGTTAAAAATTTGTAAATTTAAATTTGAGTTTAGTTACTTTAAAAGAATAATGACAATAGGTTTTTCAGATTGTACTACAGAGTTGAGTATAGGTATTGTTATACTTTTATTTAATCAGTGTATACTTAAATTCTTAGGAGAAGATGCTTTAGTAAGTTATAGTGTTATTTCTTATATAAACACTTTAGTGTTATCTACTATGCTTGGTATATCCCAAGGGATTCAGCCATTATGTAGTTATTATTATGGAACTAACGACAAATATGCTATAAAATATTTACTTCACCTTTCACTTAAGGTTGTTTTAGTATGTTCAATTTTAATATTTATAGGGTGTATGTTATTTGATGATTTTATAGTCCTTATGTTTATAGATAAATCTGATATGAATTTATTTAATTTTACAAAAAACACTTTTAAGATTTTTTCAGTATCTTTCTTATTACTAGGCTTCAATGTGGTTATATCAGGATTTTTAGCATCATTAGAAAGAACTGCTGATGCTTGTATAATATCATTAAATAGAGGTCTTTTTGCTGTGTCTTTATCTTTAATAATTATGATTTTAATATTCGGTGGTAATGGAATATGGATTTCAACAATAGCTTCTGAAGGATTAGTTTTATTATTATCAATTATGCTTTTAAAGAGATTTAATAAAAATTTAGACCAACTTACTTATAACTCTACAGCTCACGAGATAAAAACTGTATAATACTATAATCTTTATATTTCACTTAAATACAATATCCTTAAACAAAAAACTATGAAATACATAATTTATAGTAATATATGTATTTCATAGTTTTTTTAATTAGTTTACTTTATAAAAGATTGTCAACAAGTTTTTTACATTCATCTTCTATATCTTCTATATACTCATGTATATATATACCATTTCCACAAGCATATACATTATCCATAGAAGTCATAAATTTATCATTAACCTCTGGTCCTGTTGTTGATGGATTTAATTTTATATTACTTCTCATGGCAACTAGACCATCAGATAACATAGGTCTTGCAAATATTAATGTATCACATTTTACTATTTCTTCTTTGTCGTCTTTGACTAATTTAACACTCTCTATTCTTCCTTCTCCATAAATTGAATCTATTTCATAGTTATTATATACTTTATCAGTTAAACCATAAGTATCTACATCACTATCTTTAGATATTATACCAACTACATTTATATTTCTATTTTTTAACTCATCTTTTATCATATATAATGTTTTTTTATCATATATAAGTATATTTTTTCCTGGTACAATATTCCCCATATTAAGTATTTTATTTGCCATACCTACAGTAAGTATTCCTGAACATCTATCTCCTACCATATCTAATGCTTTTCTTGAACCTTCTTTAGCACCATTTGCAAGTATTATATTTTTTCCCTTTATCTTTTCTATACCATTTGCTGGATTTGTGCAAAGTATTTTATTTTCATCTTCTATCTTTATTACCATTGTATCTAGTTTTATATCTATTTCACATTTCTCAAGTTCTTTTAGTAAAAACTTTTCGTAAGTTTTTCCTGTTATATATCTTTGTTTACTTATATTATAATAACTTAAATTTAAACTTCCTCCCAATACATTATCTTTTTCTATTAATAATATATTTTTTATTCCCTTTTTATAAGCTTCTATGGCGCATATTATACCGCTAGCTCCTCCTCCAATTATAATTAAGTCATATTCTCTCATAGTCTTAATCCTCCTTAAATCCAACAGCTATTGAAGATTTAGAATTTTTATTTACTTCGCTTATATCTATTCCTAATTCTTTGCTTAATATCATACTTATAGGTATCATGCATCCTGTTCCTTGGCACCCACCCATCATGGCACGAGTTCTTCTTTTTATTCCATCAAGAGTTGTTGCACCTAATGGTCTTTTTATAGCATCTATTATTTCCCCTTCTGTAACAAACTCACATTTACATATCATCTTTCCATATGATGGATTTATAGCTATTAATTTATTTTTCTCTTCTATACTTAACTCTGACATTCTAATCATTTTTTTTCTAATTTCTTTAAAGTTTTCTTTTTCCTTTAAATTAATAATATCTGATATAATGTCAACTACGTACTCACCAATAGCTGGTGCCGCTGTTAATCCTGGTGAATCTATACCTATTACATTTATAAAATTTTTACAATCTTTAACTTCTTCAATTATAAAATCTCCACCATTTATTTTAGGTCTTAATCCACTAAAAGTATTTAATATTCTATCTACCGGTATATCCTTTATAGTTTTTTTGCTTTTATATAATATTTCATCTATACCTTCTCTTGAAGTTTCTAAATTATCATTATATTTAGCATTTGGACCTACTAATAGATTTCCATCTACTGTAGGAGTTACTAATACACCTTTACTTAATTTACTTGGAACTTGAAATAGAGTCTTTTCACATAAGTTACCTGAAACTTTATCAAATAAACAGTATTCTCCTTTTACAGGTTCTATTTCATATTTAATCTCACTAACTAGATTGTTTAAATGTGCACCACATAATCCTGATGCATTTACAACTATTTTACTTTCTATTACTTCTTCATCTTCTAAATGTATTTTATATATATTATTTTCTAATTTTATATCTACAACAGCTTTTCCTAGTATAAAATCAACTCCATTTTCTACTGCATTTTCAGCAAAAGCTAAAGCCATTTCATATGGGCTTACTATACCTGATGTCTTTACATGTAAAGCCCCTAATACATCTTTATTTATATTTTTTTCTATACTTAAAACTTTTTCTTTGTCTAAAATTTCTAATCCCTTAACTCCTATTTCTTCTCCATTAGACTTTAATTTTTTTATACTTTCTAATTCTTCTTCATTAAAAGCCAATACTAAAGCTCCATTTCTTTTAAAAGGAAATTGTAATTTATTAGCTAAATCATCCATCATTTCATTTCCTCTTAGATTTAACTTAGCTTTTAAAGTACCTTGTTTCTCATTGTATCCACCATGTATAATACCACTATTAGCTTTTGATATTCCTTCAGCTACATCTTTATTCCTATCTATTATAGCTACATCTAAGTCGTATTTTGATAATTCCCTAGCTATAGCACAACCTACTACTCCTGCCCCTATTACAGCAATGTCTTTCATATTAGTTCCTCCTTTGTAAAGAGCATTTTAATTTCTTCAATTGTTTAATTTATAACTATATTATATTATTACTATTTTCATAAGTAAAATTGATAATAATAATGATAACCATCAATATTTTATATGTATAAAAGTAAAATGAAAAGTGTAATCATATAATAATTTCTTATTAAATAATTACACTTTTCATTTTAGTCATTTATCTCTAATTGTCCATACTCTTTATCGCTTTTACTTATCATCTCATGACTAAATTCTTTTACTTCTTTAGTTTTAGCATTCACAGTTATTTCATATTTTTCATTACCTTTTACAAGTACTCCTTTATATTCATCACCATCATGATCTTTATCTAAATGAATACTTTTTATAGTAGCATCAGGAACTTTTTTTAACATTATATCCTTAGCTTCTTTTTCACTTATTAGTTTTTCGCTACTGTTATTTGTTTTATTGTTTGTATTATTATTTTGAATAATTTCTTGCTCATATTCAACTATATCACCAGTTTTTGCATCTACATCTACTTCATAGACTACATTATCTTTAGATACTTTTGAATTATATTTTGGTGTATCATCATTTTCATAGGCTATCTCTACTATATTTCCATTTGGTACTTTTTGTAGTATTATTTCTTGCGCTTGTTCTTGTGATAAAACGGCATCACTATTTCTCATTAGCCAATAACTTAATCCAGCTCCACATATTACAATTACCCCTAGCCCTATGGCTACTGATTTATTAAATTTCATGATATTACTGTTATAAAAATTATAACAGTTTCACCTCCTCTATGTCTTATCAATATAATTCCTTATTATTAGTTATATAACCATTTTTTACATATTCAAACATATTTTTATTTCTATAGACTATAATCTTGATTTTATAGCTTTTCAATATACAAATAGTGCTATATCCTCTTTATATAATTTTAGATATAGCACTAAAGTATTTATTAGATAGAATATTTTTCCAAATCTTCAATAAATTTTATAACATTTTCTTTTTGTGTTGCCCAAGATGTAACGAGCCTTATACATGAACTATTTTCATCTATTTCACTCCATAGACTAAATGAATAATCTTCTTCTAGCTTTTCTATAATTTCATTTTTAAATATTGGGAATAATTGATTAGATGGTGAATCTACTAAAAATTTATATCCTAATTCACTAATTTCTTTTTTTAATATATCTGCCATGTCATTTTCATGCTTACCTATTTCAAAGAATAAATCATCTTTAAATAACTCTAAAAACTGTATCCCAAGTAATCTACTCTTAGCCATCATTGCACCTTTTTGCTTTATATTAAATCTAAATTCTTCTTTTAATGAATCCTTACATATAACTAAAGCCTCTCCAAATAATGCTCCATTTTTAGTTCCACCTATGTAAAATGCATCAGTTAAATATGAAATCTCACTTAAAGTTAAATCATTTTCTTTAACACATAATGCAGAACCTAGTCTTGCACCATCCATATATAATAATAAATTATTTTTTCTACAAACATAACTTAATTCTTCTAGCTCGCTTTTAGTATATATTGTTCCTATTTCTGTTGAATTAGATATATATACAAGTTTAGGCTTTACCATATGCTCATCAGTATGTTCTTTAAGTACTGATAATATATCTTCTTTTTTTAATTTGCCATCTGTAGAATCAACAGAAATAACCTTGTGTCCTGTTGATTCTATTGCTCCTGTTTCATGTACTAATATATGACCAGTATTAGCCGATATTACTGCCTCATAAGGTCTTAAAAATGCAGAGATAGCTGTTAAATTAGTTTGAGTTCCTCCACATAGAAAATGTATATCTACATTATCATTTTTTAACTTTTCTTTAATTAATTCACTCGCTTTTTCACAGTAAGTGTCTTTTCCATAACCTTCACTTTGTTCTAGGTTAGTTTTTACTATTGCCTCAAGTATTTTAGGATGTGCCCCTTCACTATAATCATTTTTTAAACTATACATATTTCCCCCTATTTGTGTAGATAATTATACTTTACTTAATTCTACCATTTATTAAATATTTTTTATATACAGTAAATATATTTAATAAAAATTTGTTTCTCTTAAAATATGTGTCAGCAAATCATCTCAAAATACTTTTTTACATTTTATGATATATTTACATATCTTATATGTATGAGTTATCAACAGTTTTATTCTTAGTATTAAATCCTTGTACATAAAAAAGTACTCTCTATATCTATTAAAAATTATAGAAAGCACTTTTTATTATTTAAGCTATATTTAATTTTTCAATAATTTCACTTTCAAGCATATCTATATCTTTTTTATCTAAGTAAATTCTATATAAACTTATTATTAATGATTTTTCTAAGTCATTTTTAGAAGTTTCAAAAATATTTTTATAAACCTTAAATAAGTCTTCTTCATTTAAATTTGGATTTAACTTTTCTAACAATTTTTTTATTAAAATAGACTTATCTTTAGAACTTCCACTTATTAATATAGTAAAGTTTATATTTGTAAAAATATCATTTTGCTTACTTAAAAATTCTTCAATACAACTTAAATTCATCTGTTTATTTATATAATTAATTCTCATCCAAAAATAATTATTTTTTATTGTTATTGTTTCTATATCCTTCTTACTTATAGTTCCTTGAACTATTGAATCTAGTGTCTCATTATCAAAATCTACATATTTTTTCATAATATTTTTCATATCATTTTTAATTCTATATGGAAACACCATATTCATAGCTAACCAAGCAACTATAGCTGCAATTAAAACAAATATAACTCTATCCTCTAATAATTTAAATATAACAGCACTTGGTTGAAGCATTTTTACAGCTAATATAGCAGTCATAGTTGTAAATATACATCTTATATTATATTTTTTTATAGATAAGGCAAAATATAATGCTATTAAAAACACGGCTCCGATTAGTATTATATTTTTGTCTATCATTCTATATATTAATTCAAATATTATAGCGCCTACAACTGTTCCCACAACTCTATCAATAGCCTTTTTACTTCCTTGTTCTGCATATGGAAGCAATATTAAAGCTAATGAAAGTACTATCCACTTACCTTCGTATATATTAAAATAACCTACTATAAACACAAATGTAGAAATTACTAAAGATGCCTTTAAGGCTATATTAAATCTTAGAGATGACATGTTAAAATTGTTTTTAAATATATCTATATTTGATTTTAACTTTTTTTGTAAATTTAATCTCTTTCTTATCTTCTCACCTCTAGATTTATCTTCTATATATCTACAAGTTTCATCTATAGCTAACCTTAAGTTATAGTAATTATATCTAGCTAAATCACCTTCTATATTTTCTAATTCTAATTCATTATAGTATTTTCTAAATGTAATTTTTATATCTTTTATATCTTTTTTACCTAAGATATATAAATTTACGTCTTCAAGAATACATTTTAATTTTAGTAATCTATCTTCATATATTTCATTTTCCTTTATATAACTTATGGTAGTATTTATTTTTTTTAATAGTATTACTATTACTTCTAATATATATATATCATCTAATTCTTTACTAGATTTTTCTATAACCTCATATATATTGATTTGTATAGTTTTAAGTAAGATACTTACTTTTTTGTTTTCATTTTTTATATTTTTATTATCTAATAATAAATCTATCTCTTTTTTTATTAAGTCTATAGCACCTGTAATTTGCTTATCAGTAACTTTATAAAAATTATATTTAGTTATTATATAATATAAAGCCATTATCACAAATGATGAAAATATAAGAGCTAATATTCTTTTAGGCATCTGTGAAAATGTTACTGGATAATAAAGTAAAAGTATATATAACATCATAAATCCAGCAGTTTTTGGCGTTTTAAGTTCATAGCTAAATCTATAATATATCCAAAAGCTTAAAATCAAGCTAACTATATATGCTAAAAAAATATCTAAACTTGCAATATAAGCTGCAACTCCTATAACTATTTGTATCAAAGATAATATGATTATTCTTCTTGGAACATTTATTGTGTGATTCTCACCAAACATGCTAGCTGCTATAGAAACTGTCGCAATTCCTATTAAAACATTTTCTTTTCCAAATATCATAAATGAAAATATAGCTATTGCAGATATAAGAAATATTTTCATATTTTTTATTTGTTTTTTAATGTCAATTTTCACTTTCATCACCTTCTTATAGAATTTACGTACTTCTTTAAGTATAAATCAAAAATTTTATTTATAGTATATTTTTAGTTTTTTTTCTAATTTTTAGATTATTAATTAAATTCCAACTCTATTTTATGCAAAAAAATCTAAGCAACTTTATAATTAATATAAATCATTTGTATATAAAAAAAGTACTTACTATAAATTTTATAGAAAGTACTCTCTTCTTTAATACTGATGACTTAACTCTCCTTTAGTATTATAATCATCATATAATTTCTTTTTTCTTTTCATAAATATAAACACACCAAGCATCAATATTCCCTTAATTATACTACTTATAGTTATACTCCACCAAACTCCAGTAAGTCCAAGTAATCTTGGATTTGATATTAAGTAAGCTGTTGGTACTCTAAGTCCTGTAAATATAATACTTATTATAGATGGTATTGAAGTTTTACCAAGTCCTTTAAAAGCTCCTGATGTTATTATTTCTATACACATAAACAATTGAGAATATCCAAGTATTTTAAGATAAATAGTTCCTTCTTTAATAGCCATTTCTTCTTGTATAAATATAGTAAATACCTGCTTTCCTAAAAAGACTAATATTAAAGTGTTTATAAATCCAAGTATTATAGCTAATATTAAAGTTAACTTAAATCCTTTATTAACTCTGTCAAACTTTTTAGCCCCATAATTTTGCCCAATAAAGCTAGATAAAGATGAAGATAAACCTTCTGCTGTCATCCATGATATAGACTCTATTTGAGATCCTACCTTTTGAACAGCTACTGCTACTGGTCCAAATGACGCCACAACCACTCCTAGTAACATAGAAAATCCTGTAAACAATCCACTTTGTAGAGCTACTGGAAGCCCTACTTTGTATAGTATTTTATAATATGTTATTTCTATATTTCTAAATAGTTTTATTTTAAAATATCCATAATCATCCTTTTTTATTCTATATATAAATAAAGATGTAACTACTATTTGTGCTACGACTGTTGCAATAGCAGCTCCTGCTACTCCAAGTTTAGGAAAACCAAACAAACCAAGTATAAGTATTGGGTCTAGTATAATATTAGTTATAAGACCTACCGCATTTATTTTAAATGGAGTTTTACTATTACCCATTCCATTAAATATAGCTGTAAATACTGGATTTATAAAATAAAATATCATTCCTAAAGATACTATATATAAGTATGTTCTAGACATATCTATAACTTTTATATCACCTAATCTAAAAAATCCTATTAATCCTTTATTAAACACTATTAAAAATAATGTATATAATGTTGATAGTATAATATTTATTTCTATAGCTGATTTTATATAAGATCTCGTTTTATCAAGATTTCCTTCACCAATACTTTGTGCAACTTTAACTTCCCCACCAATTTTGGATATCATTACAAATGCCATAGCTAACCAAGGAAAAAATCCTGCTGTTCCAACTGCTGCAACTGCACTACTACCAGCCTTGCCAACCCAGATCATATCTATCATGTTATAAGCCATTTGTATAAATGACGTCCCCATTATAGGAAGTGCTAACTTTATTAATTTATCTAATATCTTACCATTAGTTAAATCTATTCTCTTTTCCAAATATTTCACCTCTTTTGTAAACAAAATAAACTAGATTAATATCACTTAATAGTATGTATTTTTAAATATAACTTAAATAAAAAGCATACTTATAAAAGTATATCAGAATTTTTTTTATTTTCAATATAATTAAATTATTTATACATATTTTTAATATATTTTCTATTATAGTAAATAAAGCCTTAAAGTGGTTAAATATTATTAAATCCAACTTTAAGGCTTTTTGCTATTTACTTATTTATACTATATGTTTCATTTCCTCGTAATGTTTTATGTATATTTTTTTCTAATATGACCTTTCCTCTTGATAAGATTTTAATATTATCAACACTCCAATCATCACCATTAGTAACAAAATTATTTTTTCTTATCCAGAAGTTATTTATCTTACTTAAATCAATATTTTTTCCATCTTTAAGCTTTATTATATAATTATCTATTTGACCTTTTTCAAAATCATTTCCTGCATTATCTAACTTCCATTCATATTTTTTATTATCAGAAGTTTCAAATCCAAAATATACGAAATCATCAGTTCCTGCATATTTTTCATTTGAAGTTTTTAAAATAACATTAAATTCGTTTAAGTTCTTAGTATCTGAAGAATCTATTATAGTATTAGATACTTCATTTAAAAATCTATATATAAGCTTAGCTGAGCTTATCTGAGAGTTTTTCATAGATTCTACTGCCGAATATTCCCAATCTTTTATTGAATTTTTCATTGTTGAATAACCATAATATAAATTCTTAGCTTTTTTTGCATATTCATAAGAATTTTCACTCATCCAAGCATCAAAATCTTTATTTTCTAATGCATATTTATAAGCACCATTTTCTGTATTATAATTCATTGAATCTATTGCATAATTTTCTTTTCTTTCTTCAACATAACTTTCAAACTTTACATGTCCTATACTATCAACAGCTGTAATATTGGCTGCATGATAAGGAGTATTCAGATCTCCAAGATAATGTAATCCTTGTCCTAATAAAAAAGTAGCTTCTTTATAATTACCTTTTTCCCACTCATTTTTTGCATCAGTTGTAAATTTTCTAACTTGTGATTCTGCATTATCATATATAGGTGATGCCACATACCACTTATTATCAAGTGTAAAATTATTTTTAGTATCTGGATCCCAAAAATGATCTTGATATAAATCATAAGCATTTGGATCATAATCTGGATATGTGGATCCAAGTTGTAAGTCTCTTAAGTTAGATTTTAGAATATCAAGATTTGACTTTAATAATTGCGGTTCTGATTTGCTTAAATCTTTTTCAATCATTTTAACTGCTTGAGTTGCAATTAAAGCGTGCGTTCCTGTCCCATCTTTTTTACCATCCCAAGCATAAGATGTTGAGCCCATAGCTACAAATAACATTGAAATTACAAATGCTTTTGCGCTATTTTTCTTTATATTTCTTATCATGGCCTTATTTTACCTCCAAATATTAAAATACTTTATAATTAAAAATATATAAAAACGATTTCTCTTTCAATATATTTACATATTTTGTAACTTTTTGTAATTTTTTATAATTTTTTGTATTTCTTCAAGGTAAAATCATTATTTTAAATAATAATTAAAGTGAGGTATAACAACCTCACTTTAATTACATTCTTCACTTTTTTTATTGTACATAAACATATAAAACGATGCGCTAAATATTACAAAATATCCAAATACGCTAAACTTATCGGGAAATACACTAAATAATACTACACTTATTATTGCAGAGAATATTATATTAGAATAATCAAATATAGATATCTCTTTAGCTGGCGCATATTTATAAGCCCAAGTTACACCAAATTGGCCTACAGTCGCAAATACCCCTGCAAGAAGTAAATACATAAGTTGTATCATACTCATTGGCTCATAAGTCATAATCATTATCGGAAATATTACAACTAATGAGAATAAAGAAAAATAAAATACTACAGTCGCTCCATTTTCTTTTTTACCTAATACCCTAAGACAAGTGTATGCTGATGCCGCACATAAAGCACCTGCTACACCCACAATTGATGGTAACATTTCTAAATCAAATGTTGGTTTTATTATAAATAAAGCTCCTACAAATGCCACTAATACAGCAGCTATTTGATTAGTTTTTATCTTTTCTTTTAAAAATAACGCAGAAAATATTATAACAAAGAATGGACTTAACTTATTTAACATATTGGCATCTGATAACACCATTCTATCTATTGCATAATAATTAAATATTATACCAAGTGTGCCAAATGCTGATCTTAAGTTTAATAATCTTCTATTTTCCCTACTTCCAAAATAACTTTGTTTTGCTTTTGTAACCATTATAAATGCTACTACACAAGAAACTAAATTTCTAAAAAATGTCTTTTGAAAAGTTGGTAAGTCTCCTGCTAATTTTATAAAAGCCGACATCATAGCAAATCCAAATGCCGAAACTATTATACATATTATACCTTTACTTCTGTTACTTAACTCTGCCTGCACGATATACCTCCTATGTAATTTTTTTATTTATCTTTTGTATGCAATTATTTATTATATATTAAAAAAAACTATCTAGCTAGTTTTTTATATAATCTCGCAATTATAATCCCACGTTAAATTGCCTGTATTTATATTATATAAATTATACTCTTCTCCAAAAAAAGTCAGCAGTATCTTTTTACCTTCAAATGCCTCTAAACCTCCATTTATGTCTATTCTCTTAAAAATCTTTTTAGCAAATACTCTGCCAGTAGCATCTTTTAACTCAATCTTAAAGTTATTAATATCATTAATAGTATTTTCTGTTAAGTTTAGTAAATATCCATTAAGGTATAAAGTATTTTTTTCTTCAAATATATTATTTACTATTAAATTCATACTATCTTTATTTACCTTAAAATCTCTTGCAGAATAAATACTATTTCTATTTAAATAATTACCTTTTAAATTTTTAAAGTCATAATTATTTACATCTTTTTCAGTAATAAATTTATTATATCTTTGTCTTTTCCTATAATTATAATCGGTAAGTAATAATCCTTTATATATGTTTTTTATATTTGAATCTATTAAGTTACTATACGTTTGTATAATACCTAATGTATCTGCATTAGATATTCCGACTACTCTTTGTTGTATTAAGAGTTCATAATAATTATTGTAAATTTGCTTTGTGGGAAAAATTCCATTTGGTGCATCTACATATGCGTCAACTGCATTTTTAAGCTTACTATTAGGTAAATATAAATACTCCAGATATTCTTTTTCTTTTGATGAAATGTCTATTGTATATTTTTTCTTTCCACAATTTACGCTTACCTTATAATCATCTTTAAAAGTTGCGCTACAATTATTATTTTTATAAAATATATCTTGGTTAAATATCTCTATTAATTTACCATCTTCATATTTATATATAACTCCAATTTCAAATCCTCCAGACCCCCCGAATCCGCCTCTAACCATTATTTCTGATTTATTGTCTCCTGTAAAATCTCCTAAAAATAGTTGCATATTATAACCAGAATATTTGATATTAACAGTAATATGCTCACTATTTTCTGGTTTTAAAATAAGTTCTATATTATCGACATAGGAGATTCCTTCAAAAGGATATACTCCTACTAATATTACTTCATCTTTTGAGTTTACTTTACTTATATTCCCATAACTACTATCTATTAAAACTTTCTTTGTAGGGCTTTCCATGGCTACTCCCCCCCTAAACTATTTTACTCTAGTTATAATATCTTATGAGACTTTATATATTAATGTTATATTTAAAATACACATTATAAACTTACACAAATTAATATACTAGTCAAATTACTTGGCATATATTATAAAGTTATTTTATTAATAAAATTTTTATATTTTGTATATATAAAGTTTTCCTTCTTAGCCTCGTGGTCTTTATCATCTAATATTCTCATATGATAAGCATATATTGCATATTCACCTAGTTTATCTACTAATTTATTGTTTACATATGCCCCAACAAAAGCTCCTATTCCTGGCACTAACTGAAATAACTTTGCTAAATCAATGTAATCTCTATACTCTTGTTGAAAGCTTCTCCAATCAAATGCATTAATATCATCAGATAACTTATGTTTAAAATCATCAAAGCATTCCATATTTTCAAATACATAGTTTACATGCTCTTTACTTGAAAAAGCAAGCTGAAATATGTTTAATATATATAATCTTTCTTTATAATCATTTGTATCAAATCCATATATGCTAGCAATTTCATAAATAAGCTTTATTTTTATACTAAGAAGTAATGGAAAGTCACAAAGCCCTATAAATATGCCTCCTGCCCCTGTTCCAGCACCTTCTATCATAGCAGTTCTCTTATAAATTTTTATCTTTTCAAGAGCTAGATTATCTCTTTCTTCTAAAGATATATCTAGTATAGGTTTTTTAGTAGTATACTTAGACCCAAATAAAACCATTTTAGTCATATTTTTTATAGCTACAGTTAATATTTCGTGGTACTTTTGAGGTAAAACGGAATTTATTTTATTTTGAGTTTCTTTTGATGCTTTATCTATTATAGATGGTTTTTTTCGTATTTTCTTTTTCCATTTTTTTAATTCTTTTAGTTTAATCTCATTATAATTTTGCATTTTTTCACCTATTTAAAATTTATATTAATTATTTACATAATATATTTATTATACATATAGATTTTTAATATTACTATGTACTTATTTTTCCAAACTAAACAAGCTAGTTATCTAACTAGCTTGCTTAATTTCTTATTAAATTATATTAATCCAATTGTTGTATATCTTAATGCTGTGTTCCATCCAATCTACACTTATTCCTTTGTTCATATCATCTTCAATAAAATAATTTTTAGGTATATCTATATATATTTTTTTATTTCTATCCCTTATATACTCTCTTTTCAAGCATTCTTTATCGTACTCATGATGTCCAAATATATAATAGTCATTGTACTTCCCTTTTATAATATGCTCTATACCTTCATCTGTTGTTGATAGTATTTTTATAGATTTACAATTTTTTAAATCTTTCCTATTTAATATAGTGTGCCTAGAATGAGCACATATAAAACCATTATTTATATTTTTAAGTATTTCATCATCACAAAGTATATTATGCTTATATACTCCAAATATCTTCTTATCAAGTATCTCTTTATTTATTCCATATATATGATTTAAACAAGCCTGTGCTCCCCAACATATACTTAACATACTTTTTAGATTTTTAATAGAATAATCAAATATATAATTTAATTCATCTATATATTTAACCTGTTTGAAATCTATTTTTTCAATAGGAGCTCCTATAACTATAAGTCCATCTAAATCATATTTTACTTCATCAAAGGTATAATAATTTTTCATCAAATATAGTCTATTACAATTTTTGTATACGTGCGTTTTAAGCCTTATAAACTTTATATTTATATCCTCATTCATTTTTGAAAATAACTCTAATAAATGAGCCTCTGTCTCTACTTTATTAGGCATAAGATTTAGTATACCTATAGTTTTACAATGAGGGCTGATCTTATCTAAACTAAATTTTCTATATAACTTTTTATTATAAATTTTGTTTTCTATTATACAACTATCTACAAATTTGGCTCCATTTATTTTTTTACAAAGATATACAGTCATATTATATTTCCTTAAGTGCTATATCAAAGTCATTTATTAAGTCATCTATATTTTCTATTCCAACAGATACTCTAATCATCTCTAAACTAACTCCACACTTTATCTTATCTTCATTAGACAGTTGGCTATGAGTAGTGCTAGCTGGATGAAGTACTGATGTTTTATTAAATCCAAGATGTATTGCTAAATCTACTAATTTTAAAGATTTTATAAAAGTCTTAGCTTCATTTATTCCACCTTTTATACCAAATGTTAATATTCCACTTCCACCTTTTAAGTAAGTTTTTACTTTCTTATAATCTTCTCTACTTTCTAAGTATGGATAGTTTACCCAACTTACTTTTTCATGATTTTCTAAATACTTTGCTAATACTAAAGCATTTTGACTATGTTTTTTCATTCTAAGATGAAGTGTTTCCAATCCTAGATTACTTAAAAATGGATTAAAAGGGCTCATTGTGCTACCTAAATCTCTAAGCAGTGATGCTCTTAACTTTGTTATATATGCACTTTTCCTAAATTCTTCAACATATTTAATATCATGACAACTAACATCTCCATCACTTAATAATGGATATTTCCCATTATCCCAATTAAAATTACCACAATCAATAACTATTCCTCCAAGTGCCACTGCATGACCATCTATATATTTTGATGTAGAATGTATAACTATATTTGCACCAAAATTTATAGGATTACATAAATACGGGCTTGCTACTGTATTGTCAACTATAAAAGGAATATCCCCCTTTTTAGCTATTTCACTTAATTTCTTAAAATCTAATATATCTAGTCCTGGATTTCCTATAGTTTCTCCATATATAGCTTTAGTATTTTCATCTACTAAGGATAGTATATATTCTTTATCATCATTATTGGATACAAATTTTGTTTCTATTCCAAAACTTCTAAGAGTTATATTAAATAAATTATAAGTTCCACCATATAGTGATGATACTGATATTATATTGTCTCCACTTTTGCATATATTTAAAATAGCTAAAAGCACCGCCGATTGTCCTGAACTAACTGCAACTGCTCCGACGCCACCTTCAAGATATGCTATTTTTTCTTCAAAATTTGCTACTGTTGGATTGCTTATTCTACTATACATATGGCCATCTGCTTTTAAATCAAATATATCTGCCACTAAGTCTGGATCTTCATATTTGAAGGTTGTACTTTGAACCAAAGGATACACCATAGGCTCCCCAACATTTGGTTTATATCCCCCTCTTACACATAAAGTTTACTTGTTATAATTTTTCATAAAAAAAGCCCCCTTTTATCTAGGAAGCCTTTTATTAACGCAACAAATCAATATGCCTTTTATCTCTCAGGAAAACTCCTGCAGGATTTAGCACAATTCTAACTAAGTTAGCTGTTGCCAGGCTTCATAGGGCCAGTCCCTCCACCATTCTTAATAAAAGACTTTCTACTTATTTTTATTATTTAATAAGTATTATATATTATAATTATCGAAATTATAATTTAATAAATTAATTTATATATATATTTATATGTATATGTTCATAAAATATTTTATACTATAACTTACCATTTTTGCTTAATTATTGATTATTCCAAATTACTATATTCTATAAAATTTTGTCTAGTTTTGAGTTTTTACTACATATTTATTTCTAACCTCTTTAGGTAGAATATTCCATACATAAACTGCTAAAGAGAAATCTAACATACTATGTATTATAGTTCCAACTCCTATTAATCCTATAACAGATACTAAAAAACCTTGATTATAAAATCCTTCCGAAAGGTTTGATGAAAAATAAAAAGGTATAATTACTAAAACTTCTCCAATAGCATGAATTAATCCTATAACAAATGAATATCCTAAAGAACTTTTTATACTCTTTATAAGATCCCTATTTTTGTTTAAGTAAATACACCCAATACTAACAAATAATAAATGACTTAGTGCTCTAATTACAATTGGTAATGGGAAACCACCAAATAAAAAACCTATTGTAGTTCCAAGTGTTACAAATAGAGCAGTCTTTGATGATATAAACATAGCTATAAATATTGGTATATGACTAGCTAATGTAAAAGATGCCGGTTCTAATATTATTTTAATTGGTGAAAACATTGGTATAATAATTCCCATTGCACATAAAAGTGCTGATAATACAATATTTTTAGTTCTCATATCTCTCCTCCAAATATATTTTTTAATTTAGTATATTTAATTCATATTACATGTGTCTTTACATATATATTTACAGTTTAGTGACTAAATTTATAATTGTCAAATACTTTTTTATGTTTATTCATTTAAGCTTGCTTGCATATATAAAATTAATTTATTCATATTTATAATTTTTTAATATTGATAATATCAACTAATATGCTATAATTTACATAAATTTTCAATGAGTGGTGATATTATGAATGAATATATTGGGATAATCATAAGAAATCAAAATGATAAGTTTTTACTTTGTGATGGAAGCTTTTATATAAAAACTAAATTAGATTCTAATAGGGATATTAAGAATATAATAAAAACCGAAATATACAATGTATTAGAAAAAGACATATTTAAGATAAGAAAAATTTTTGAAGAAAAAATTATTCATATATATGAAGAAATAACACTTTACTTAGTTGATGTTGGAGTTTATACCAATGACTATGATTTTATGTCAATAGACAAGATAGTAAGTGAAATTATAAATTTTGATGATAAAAATTTTTTTAATGAATATATATTAAAACCTGAAGAATACTCTAACATACTCTCAACTACATTTACTTTGCTTATGCTTGTTATCACAGTTAATATATTTCATTTACCACAATTTATACATAATATTTCTTCATATACTCTGAGTGGATTTTCACTTATTTTTATATATTCAATATTTAATAAATACTTAAAACCAAAGTTAATAAAATACTTATCTTACTTTAAATTTAATGTTAAAATTGCTAACTATATAACATCACTTTTACTAGTTATATATTGTATAATAACTTTATTTTAAATACTAGCTATCTATATATGAATCTATAATCAAATTTTTAAGTAAAATATAATACAAAAGCTACTTTAACTTTATATAATTTAATGATTTTTTATTCTTTTATTATCAATTCATCCTTTACTTTATAAAGATTCAGCAGTATAATAATGCCGAATACATCAATTTATAATTTTTTATAAAATAAATATATAATAATGATTTTATAACCAATATAGACTTAACTAATAAAATTTATAGGTTACTTATCTTATTTCTTAAGCCATACAAATAAATTCATTTCAAAACACTTTACAAAAGACAACTTTAGGAGGATGACTTATGTGTTTAAAATTAAGAAAAATAGCAATAGTAGGTACGGGACTAGTTGGGTCTAGCTGTGGATTTGCACTAGTTAATCAATGTGTATGTGATGAGCTTTTAATGATTGATATAAATGAAGAAAAAGCTAAAGGCGAAGCTTGGGATTTAACTCACGGAGTAGAATTTATGTCTCAAAGAACTAAAATAAGACAAGCAACATTTGCAGATTGTAGTGATGCTGATATTGTTATATTTACTGCAGGACCAGCACCTAAACAAGGTCAATCTAGACTTGATACTTTAGAAGTTAGTGCTTCTATATGTAACTCAGTAATTAAGGAAATAATGAAATCAGGATTTGATGGTTTCTTTGTAGTTGCTTCAAATCCAGTTGATATAATTTCATATCATATATGGAAGTTATCTGGACTTCCTAAAAACAGAATAATAGGAACAGGAACTACCATAGATTCATCAAGATTAAAAAACTTCTTATCTAAATATTTAGATGAAGTGGACACAAGATCTATACATGCATATTCTATGGGTGAACATGGAGATTCTCAAATGGTTCCTTGGTCAAATGTTAGCATTGCAGGTAAACCGCTTTTAACCTTAATTGAAGAAAACAAAAAACTAAAAAAAGAAATAGATTTAGATAATTTAGTAGAAAAAACTGCTAAAGCTGGTTGGGAAGTATACAATAGAAAAGGTACTACTTACTATGGTATAGCTTCAGCAGTTGTTGGAATCATAAAATCAATATTTAGTGATGAAAGAAGAATCTTACCAGTTTCAGCTTTACTTGAAGGTGAATATGGAGAAACAGATGTATATACAGGTGTCCCAACTATAATAGGTATAAATGGAGCTGAAAAAGTTATAGAAATCGATATGACTGAAGAAGAAAAGGCTAAGTTTAATAATTCAAATAATATACTAAGACAATATTTAAAAAGTATTGGATATTAATTTATATTTAAATAAAAAGTAAGGAGGAACGATTTGTTCCCCCTTACTTTTTATTTAAATTATATAGTTTCATCTCAGTTTTAATATACAATATAGATTAATATAAATACCCTTTTTCAGTTAAAGAGTTTACAACTTGTTCGTAAGTTTTTTCATCTTTGCACTTTATCGTGTGAAGATGTACACCATCTGTTAAATGAGATAGAGGGCTAGTTTCTTTTGAATTTAACTTGTTTATAAATTCTTTTACATCTCTTCTACATTCTAAGTGCAGATTGCCACTAATTTGACCATATATACTATGCTCTACTATTACATCCTCAACTATAACACCTTCATCAACTATAGTATTTAATTCATCTTCTATATCTTCTTTATCATGCTTACAAGCTATAGTTTTTATTATATAATTGTCTTCTTTATTGTCATTTAATATATACCCTCTTGGAGTAGATATAATATGGATGCCACTAGCTCTAAGAAGAGCAACATCTCCTACTATAACTTGTCTACTTACATTAAGTTCACTTGATAGTTTTGATCCACTCACAGCTTTATTTTTATTTTTTAGTAGATTTAATATCTTATCTCTTCTATCTGAACCTGTCATTTTAATACCTCTTTTCATATACATGCTATTTTTATTATATCTTAATAAATGTTGCTTATCTATAAAATAATATAAAATATCTATAGCAAAACTACATTTAATTCATAATAAAAGTCTGAGTATAATACCCAAACTGTTATTATTTATATAATATAATTTTAATATATTTAACAGTAAACTCTTTAATTTATTATGCCAATTTAATCACTGTACCATCTTTAGTATCTTATTATAATTATATATATTTTTTTCTTATTTAATATATAAATTTGATACTATTAACTACAACCAGTGCATCCATGGCAGCCTGCACCTTGAGGCATATTATCAACATTTATTATAAATCCGTTAGGTGTTTCTATAATTGTCACATCTTTATATTTCTCATACTCTAACTTATCCATAACAAAATGTAGTCCATCTATAAAATACTCCACATCGGATTCTTCTTTTTCATCTAATGCTAGATTAAATATTGCTCCGCTACATCCAAATCCTGCAAAATATATTCTTATTGTGCCCGGTTTATCTTTATTTTTTTTCTATTATACCTTTTAATAAATTTATTGCAGATTGTGGTAAATTTACCTTCATATCTAGTACCTCCATCTATTTATATATACTTATACTTATTCAATAAATAGATTATTGATGTTATTTAAAACTAAAAATTGATTGGTAATAATGAATTAATAACTAAGACTAAATATAAAAGTATAATAATGATATTTAACCATTTATATATGAACAATATAGCTATAAACTCTCGAATCAGCGCGCTTGGGAGAAAATAAAAAGCTGTAGGAGCTCCTACACCATTTGCCTTTAATCCAACCTTACGAGCAAATATTGATGCACGGAATACATGATAATTATTAGTTACAAAAATACATTTATAATTACCTGATTTATCCATAATTGCCTTAGAAAACTTCATGTTCTCATACGTTGTTGTGGATTTATCCTCAGCAATAATATCTTCATTATTTATACCTTGTGATATTAAGTATTTTTTCATAGCATATGCTTCTGAAACTAACTCATCTGGACCTTGACCTCCAGATACAATTATCTTAGGTAAATTCCCTCTGTCTTTTTGATCTTTATATATATCAATTCCTTTATCTAATCTACTTTTTAAAAGAGGTGGTACTCTATCTCCAATCAATCCAGAACCAAGAACTATTATATAATTTATATTGTTTCTTACTGGTATCACTTGGTATATATATGAATAAATTAAATAGCTTATAAACATAAATCCTAAATATACTGACATTACGATTTTTGATATAATAACCATATAAGTAAATACATTTAATTTATTACCATGATATATCAATACGTAACTAAAAAATATCATAATAAATATATATATACCTATAATTAACGAAAGAAGATTTGCTAACTTTTTCCCCTCTTTTTTTATCATACTTCTTCCATTTTTAATAAATAAAAATGCACATATTACTACTAATATAGGTATTAACCCATAGACTATTAAAAGTATTAAAGTGTTAGCAATATTACTTTTATCTGATAAAGTTGCTAATGTATAAAAAGTTATTCCTAAAAATCCAATTATTAATATAAGCCCTGTTAGAAAACTTCTTTTTTCTACTAGAAATAAAATTGTACCTGATAAAATTATGATTATACTGGTAAACAATAAGGTATTCATATTCATCCTTTCTTAATAAAGATAATTTTTTATCTTTTTCTAAATCTTACTATTTATTTAGAAAAAAGATAAAATATATCATTTTCATTATTATTTGAGAATAATTTATTCTCTTTTATCTGTAATATAGCTTTATCTGATTTTGAATTTTCTTTAAATTCATATCCTTTAACTGTAACTATTTTATTTTCACTGTCTTTTTCTAATTTGTTATACAAATTATCACTTATAATAATTTGACTTTTGAATAGACCTGTAATTAATATTTTTTTATCTACTACGCTTACTACTTTTAAATTGTTGTTTTCTACTTTATAATTAGTTAATTCTTTTAACTCATTCATATACTTAAAGTTTTTTATACCATCATATCTTGGTATTATTGCGGCCTCTTTATCATTTACCCTTACCTTCTCTAAATCTAATTTATTAGCTAATTTATTATATTCAGACTCTTTAATAACCATATTATTATTATCATCAACTTTAAGCATCTCAAAGTTTATTTCTTCAAATTTACACTTATTACTATTTAAGCTTTTCTCTATTGTATCAATTTGATCTTTTTCTCTTTTATTCCCTTCTATTGATATATAAGTTAATGGATAAGTTAAATCATCGTCTATAAAATTATCATATACAAATTTCCCTCCTATTAAAATTACTGCAGCTGAAAGTAATCCTACTATCGTTCTTTTACTAAGTTTCATAAATAATTCTCCTTTTATTTTTATATATGATTATATTATTATAAAACTTAAAATCTACATATTGATTTATCTTTCATAAAGATTACAAATTTGTAAGATAAGATTATTAATAATATTTTAGCTAATTCAATATATTAGTAATAAAAAATTTACTTCGCCTAAGCGACGTGTCAGTGAAACACTTTATGTCGCCCACAATTTTTGAAGTATCATAATTTTCTTAAGTTTAAAAAGAGGCTTTTATATAAAAGCCTCTCTCATTTTTATTAATTTTTTATGTTCCACAATAAGTTCTATAAGAGCAGTTCGATGGTTTAGGTAACTTTGAATACTCTTCTTGCTCTTTTGAATGCTCATATGGTTTTGAAATAGCATTGATAAGATTTATCATAAATTCAAAGTTGCCTTTATCAGCAGCTTCTAAAGCTTCTTCTACTCTATAATTTCTTGGAATTACTGCTGGATTAGATTTCTTCATTAATTTAAGTATTTCCTCTTCTGAACTAGACTGTCTCTTGAGTCTTTCCTTCCAAATATTATACCAATTTTTAAATTCTTCACTACTAAACATACCTTTTTTGCTATTTTTATTAAATGTTAGCTCTATAAAAGTATTAGTATAATCTTCATTATATTTTTCCATCATATTAAGTAAATCTTCAATTATAGATTTATCTTGTTCCTCTTTATTAAATATTCCAAGCTTTGATCTCATTATTGATAGCCAATTTATATAATATAAATTTGAAAATTCAGAAACAGCATTTTGAGCTATTTTTATAGCTTCTTTTTGATCTTCATGTAATAATGGTAATAATGCTTCTGCAAGTCTACATAAATTCCACTCGGCCATAATTGGTTGATTTTTATATGCATAACGACCCTGAGTATCTATAGAACTAAATACAGTATTAGGGTTATATGTGTCCATAAATGCACAAGGACCATAGTCAATAGTTTCTCCACTAATAGTCATATTATCAGTGTTCATAACACCATGTATAAATCCAACGCTTTGCCATTTACTAACTAAACTTGCATGTACTTTTATAACTTCCTTTAGTAAATTAATGTATTTATCTTCATCATCAGCTATATGTGGAAAGTGTCTTTTTAATGAATAATCTGCTAAAGCCTTAATATCACTTGTACTTCCAAAATTTGCTGCATACTCAAATGTTCCAAATCTAATATGACTAGATGCAATACGAGTAAGTATTGCTCCTTGTTTTATATCTTCTCGAATTACAGATTCACCAGTTTTAATTACTGCCAAGCTGCGGGTAGTTGGAATACCTAAACCATACATAGCTTCACTTATTATATATTCACGAAGCATAGGGCCAAGTACTGCCCTCCCATCTCCTCGGCGAGAGTATGGTGTTTTACCAGAGCCTTTAAGTTGAATATCATATCTTTCACCACTTGGTGTTATTTGTTCACCGATTAATAATGCTCTTCCATCTCCCAGCATTGTAAAATACCCAAATTGATGTCCTGCATAAGCCTGTGCAATAAAAGCGCCTTCTTCTATTTTTTTGTTACCTGCAAGTATTGATACTCCTTCATCACTTTTAAGAGCATCGCTATTAAGCCCCAAAGATTTTGATAATGGATAGTTTAGGATAACTAATTTTGGTGAACTTACTTTATTTAAATCAACTTTACTAAAAAATATTTTAGGCAAAGTCATATAGCTATTATCTAAGTTCCATCCTACTTTTATAGTTTCTTTATTATTAGTCATTTTTTCTCCTATCTATATAATATTTTAGTTTTTAATTTATATTATATTAAATTTTATATACCCTATTATTTATATATTATTTTCACTCTTTGTTTTTTTATTTATTATTTATAAATTAACCTTATATCTATGTGTTCAGATCTATAATATTTGCTTCTTGTATATACTTATCTATTATCTCTTTTGCTATATTAAAATAACTTATACATTTATCAATTATAGCTGCATCGCTACTAACTACTCTATCTAACTTATCTAGTATTATATCTGCATTGTTAACTAATACAACATCAGTATTAAATTTCCAATTTTTTGTATGATCTAATATTTTATATTTTAGATTACCAGAATTAGAAACTGGAGAATCTAAATAAAATATAACTTCGCTAGGATCATATTCATTAAAAAACATTCCAATTAAATTTAATGCTTCTTCTGTTTTATCTATGATTTTATAAGTTCCTCTAAGCCCTGCTAAATCCCTAATATTTTCATCAGTTCCTATGATTAATGTTCCTTTAGATAATGCGACTTCTAGTGTTATTATCAAGTTGAATCCATCTATATATATAGTTCCTTCACTTACCTTATCTATTGGAAGTTTTTTAGATTCTCTTATCATTTTCTTTTTATAAGAACATACAGATCTTTTTATAGCATCCCTTTGTCTTATTGAGAATTGATATTTATTTGAAACAAAATTTACTACCGGTTCTATTTTATAATCTCTATTTATCAACCATTCTACTTCTTCTTTAGCTTTTTTTAGTTTCATCAATTCTTTATCAGAAAACCATCTTTTATCATTTTCATCAAATCCACGCCTAGATATTTTAGCCATATTATATTTTACCCCTTATTATATAAAATTCGTTTCGTTCATGTCGCCAATGTCTTTGTACGTTGATCAAAATATTATTTATTACTTTTTATTTAATATATCTAAGTAATCAAATAAAGTAAATTTATCTTCACTAACAAAGCTACCTAGTCTATCCTTAGCCAAAGATATATACCAATCCTTATCAAGCTTATCTGGTATATCTTTATTTATAATATTACTATTATCTATAAATACTCTATCAGGAGTATAACTTATCTTCTCTAGCTTATTATCTGACTTCATTTTCATAACAGCAAAATCTAAATTCGACTTACTGGCAAATACCCTAAGGACTTTTAATTTTATCTCTTCGCTACCATATACAGCATGACTATATTTGCCAGTTATCTTAACACATTTTTGAAAATCTATAAGCTTATTAGAGTTATTTATAGTAGTTTCTATATCTACATCATTAATTAACTTTTCTTTCAAAGCTTTATTAACTATAGGTAAATCATTATCTATTAAACTTAATTTCTTTACATAAGTACCTTTACTTTTAATATTACCATCCTCTTTTATATAAATATAATTATTAACATCTTTTTGTATAATCTTCTTTATAAAATCATGTTCTAAATCCATCCTAGTTCTTTTGCACCATTTGCTACAAATATCTAAGTATTTATCTACATCTTCCTTAGAACTAAACTTAAACATAACTCCATCAGTATTGCCTTGTATAAATTCTGCACTGCTTCCAAACTCCAATTCTACCTTTTCTATAAGGTCTAATAGTAAAAGTTGTCCATTTACGCATATAGATATTCCTTGTCTAGGGTCATAAAGTTCATTATTAATATCCATACAGGCACCATAAGTGCTATTTAATACTAGTTTAAGAGATTTTTCTATAGGATTATTTTCTTTTTTAAATTTAATTCTAGTATCCCTTATTTCTTTGTACTTAGAAGGTTTTTTTACATTTCTACTAAGTAAATCATATTCTATCATTATAGAAGGATAAAAAGAGCTTACATCTGAGTTTACTATAAAGTCTTCCCCTTCATATTTTTTTCTAGCAGAGTGAAGTCCTCCCCAACCAAAATCAGTTTCAATTCCATATACATTAGTTCTTAGATATTTTTTTAAATCTCTATTATTATAATTTTCATACCAATCTTTTATATGATTATATTTACTAAGCTTTAAAGTATTGACTATATCAAATTCATTAGTATCATTCCTATCGTAATTAGGCTTTTTTACACCTAGTATATATGCACTTAGTTGAGCTTCTGTTTTATTAAACATATCTTTATCTAAATTAAAGTATTCTATAAGCCCTAACTGTGCTTCATATTTATAATAAATCTGTTCAAATACTTTATAAGTCATTCTTACATCATGTAAACAATAAGATGTTAACTCATCTATTTCTTTTTTTGTTGGATATCTATCTAAATCAAAAGATACACTACTTTCTCTTATATCTTCTCCCATAAATAATTCAAGCTCTTTTAAACTTCTATAACTGTCACTTATCTCAAATATATATAAAGGTATCTTGTGTAAGTTTCTATCTATTTTCCATCCTGACACTTTTCGTTCAACAAGCTTATACGATACATCACAAGGATCTATGCCTGCTATTATTGACTTTAATATCCACTGATCGTATCCTCTTATATTATATCCTACCCATACTGATTCTTTATTTTTGTTAAATACTCTTAAAAGTTCTTCTCTATTATTTATTATAATATGTTCTTTTTGCGTTTTATAATCTTTCATACAGCACATCCAAAACCCTGCTTTAGATAGTACTTCAAAGTCTATTATTATACGTCTTCTTTCTTTTGCCATTAGCTCACGCCCTAAATTATATTTTGTTATATATTATACCCAATTTTTATATACCTCTAAATGTTTACTATAAGTTTATCCTCATCTTATTTTTAAGCGTGAATAAATGCTTGTTCAAATAGTAATTAACCTTTTCTTATTTTACGATAAAAAAAACTAATTTATAACCTTTATATAATCTGTGTATACTTCTCCTTTTAAACCATTTGGTCTTACTATCTTTATTAAATAGTAATCATCATCTAATTCTTCATATTCTTTAACAAAATAATTTCCTATTAATTCATTAAATTCATTGTATTTTAAATTTTTCTTTTTAAGGTATTTTTCTAGTATTTCTAATTCTTCTTTCATTTTTCACCTCTAGTATTTACCCCTATGTATCAATTTAATATTCCTTAAAACAAATTATATATCTTATCATTATATTTTATATCCTTTATTTATCTCCAGAACTTATCACAACAATTCTTAACGTCTTCACTTTTTCTAACTCTAATATTATCTCTCCAATCAGATGAAAATAAACTTTGATACCTTCTTTGCTAATACCTATTGTCTAAGAGAAGTATTACTCCTTTATCTCTATTAGTTCTTATACATCTTCTAGCTCCTTGAAGTACCTTAGTCATATAATCCATAATTCTTTGCTTGCTCTAAATATAGTGGATTTGTATTTTCATCTATTCTACCTTCTACTATTATGTCTAAACCTTCATATATAAAAGCATGCTTTATAGGTACTTCTGGTGTATAGTTTTCGCCATATAATTTTTTAACCCTTTTGTTCCCTCTAATTCCTTCTATTGCTTTTTCTCAACCTAACTATCTATTATCTATACTTCCTCGCCTCATTATAAATCCAACTAAGTTTCTTAGTGATATCTTTATATTATTCATATTAGTTTTCTTTTTATTAAAAAAATACCCTACATTATAGACTTATTATCTATAACATAGAGTATTTATATTAACTATTTTTTTTCATGTATTCTATAGCCTTTAATGTACCCATCTTAGAATGGTCAAATGTAAGTCCACCTTGGAAATATACATTATATGGAGGCTTTATAGGAGCATCTGCACTTAATTCTATAGAAGAACCTTGTATAAATGCACCTGCTGCCATTATAACATCGCTATCATATCCTGGCATTGCCCAAGGTACTGGCTTAACATATGAATCAACTGGTGCCGCTGCTTGTATTCCTTGACAGAATGCTATAACCTCATCAGCATTTTTAAGTCTAACTATTTGTATTATATCACTTCTTGGATCATCATACTTTGGAAGAACTTCATATCCTAACTTTTCAAACATTCTAGCACAGTATATTGCACCCATAACAGCTTGGCTAACTACATATGGAGCCATAAAGAATCCTTGAAGTACAGTTCTACTAGTACCAAATGTTAATCCACATTCTTTACCTATACCAGGAGAAGTTAATCTATATGATATAAGTTCTACTAAGTCTTTTCTTCCTACTATATATCCACCTGTTAGAGCAAGTCCACCACCTGGATTTTTTATAAGTGATCCTGCCATTATATCAGCACCTACATCTGTTGGCTCTTTAGTTTCTATAAATTCCCCATAACAGTTATCAACCATAACTATTACTTCAGGCTTTACACTTCTTACAGTATCTATTATCTCTTTTATATCTTCTATTGTTAAAGATTTTCTCCAAGAATATCCTTTAGACCTTTGTATCATTACAAGTTTAGTTTTATCATTTACCTTTTCTTTAATTCCTTCTAAGTCAACATTTCCATCTTCTAAGAAATCTACTTGGTTATAAGTTACTCCAAACTCTTTTAAAGAACCTTTTTCTTCTCTTATACCTATTACACCTTCTAATGTATCATATGGTTTCCCAGTAACTGATAATATCTCATCACCTGGTCTAACTATACCTTGTAAGCAAAGAGTTAGTGCATGAGTTCCATTAACTATTATAGGTCTAACTATTGCATCTTCTGCATTAAATACACTTGCATATATTTCTTCTATTTTTTCACGTCCAATATCATTGTATCCATACCCAGTTGTCCAGTTAAAGTGATTATCACTTAAGTTGGCTTCCTGCATTGCTTTTAATACTTTATATTGATTATATTCTCTTATTTTTTTTATTTCTTCAAATCTTGGTTCTATCTCTTTTATAACTTCTTCAGATAAGTTGAATGTTTCATCATCTAATCCGTAGAAACTTTGTAATAATTCTTTTGTTTCCTTTAGCATATTTTCCACCTGTCTTATTTATTTTAACAATCAAATTTTATCATATTGAATTTTTTAATGCAAATTAAAAAGTAAATTCACTAATATCTTCAAAAATATTTTACATTTATAATTAAATAAAAAAGGCTAACACATGTTAGCCTTTTATCTATCTAAGTTTATTTTTGCATATTTGGATTCTGTAAATTAATAGGTCTTGCAGGTATTATAGTTGATACCGCATGCTTATATATCATATTTTGTTGCTTGTTCTCGCCTTCTAATAATATTATATAACTATCAAACCCCTTAACTAAACCTTTTACTTGAACTCCATTCATTAAAAATATAGTTACAGGTGTTTTATCTTTTCTAGCATTATTTAAAAACATATCCTGTAAATTTAATACGGCATTTTTCATTTGTATATATCCTCCCGAGATCTTAATTAAATTTTAAAGATTAATATATTTTAATTTATTTTATACTATTCCTCTATACTCTATTTTATACAAGTTGTAATCTTTTTTCAATATAGTTATTTACTTCTTTTTCCAATTCTTTTTTATCACTATATTCATCTAGATTAAACCATTTCGCATCTTTATACCTTCTAAACCATGTTAATTGACGTTTTGCATATCTTCTAGAATCTCTTTTTATAATTTCTACTGCTTCGTCAAGAGTGTACTCTCCATCTAAATACTTTATTATCTCTTTGTAACCAATTCCTTGCATAGATATCATATCCTTAGTATATCCCATAGATAAAAGATTTTTAACCTCATCTATAAGTCCACAATCCATCATTATATCTACTCTTTTGTTTATTCTTTCATATAAATGTTCTCTTTCTCTATTTAAAACTATTATTATCGGTTCATATTTTTCATTAAATCTTAAGTCATTAGAAAAATCATTCATTTTTTCTCCGCTAAGACATACTTCTAATGCTCTTATAACTCTTTTTGTATTATTTTTGTGTATTCTATCCGCCGCATCACTATCTAGTTCTTTTAGTTTTTGATGCATATAATCTATTCCATTTTCTTTTAATTCTTGCTGTAATTTATCTCTTAATTCGTTGTTTGCATCAGATTTTGCAAAATCCATATTGTATATTAATGAGTTTAGATATAATCCCGTACCACCAGTTACTAAAACATTTTTACCTTCTTGATGTATTTTTTCTATATATTTGTTTGCTCGACTTTGAAATTCCGACACCGAAAAAGCATAGTTAGGTTTTACTTCATCTATCAAATAATGAGTTACACCGTTCATTTCCTCTTTAGTTACCTTCGCACTTCCTATATCCATATACTCATATATTTGCATAGAATCTGCTGAAATAATATCAGCATCTAAGGACTTTGCTAAATTTATTGATAATTCTGTTTTACCAACAGCTGTTGGTCCTGTAAGTATTATAAGTGGAATCTTTTTCATAATTACCTTCCTATCTACATAATTCTTTTGAACATTTTTTCTATTTCTTTTTTAGAAATCTCTACTAATACTGGTCTACCATGAGGACAAGTAAAAGGATTTTCACAAGCTTCCATCTGACTAAATAAGCTATTTATTTCTACATTTTTTATCTTATCATTAGCTTTTATAGCTGATCTACAAGCCATTGATGCAAACTTTTCTCCTTTTAGTTCATAGTTATTATTTATATCTTCTATATTGTCTATTATTTGTAGTATAAATTTCTCACTTTCAGGGACTCCAAATACAGTTGGTACACATCTTATCATTATATGATTATTACCAAAGATTTCAATTTCAAACCCAAATTTCATAAATAATTCCAAGTTTTTCTCTACCTGAAGCATATCTACATTTGATAACTCTAATATTATTGGATCTAGTAACATTTGCATACTTATATCACTTTTATAAAACTTGTCCATATACCTTTCGTATAAGACCTTTTCATGTGCTGCATGTTGATCTAGCAAATACATAGAATTTCCTTTGGACATTACTATATAAGTATCAAATATAGTTCCTAATACTTTGTATTCACTTAAAGAGAATTTACTTTTTTCCTCTTTAAAAAATCCTTCTTGAATACTTTCACTATCACTTGTTATAGATAAATCATTTATATTAGTAGTGTTTAATATATTGTTTTCTAAACTTTTTTGTAAGCTATCATTTTTATCTTCATCTAACTTACTTATTTCCTCTATAGAAAATGTTTTGTCTAAATTTATCTTTCCTTCTATTAAAAATTCATTATTTGAATCCTTAGTTAATTTAATATCGTCATCTATATAGATTTTAGGTGTATTTTCTTTTATAACATCCTCTTTAGTACTTTCTTCGTTGTATAAAATATTTTTGTTTTCATGTGAAACATTTATATTTTTGTCGTTTGACGTTTTACTTTTTAATACATCATCTAATCCTAAAAAATTATCTATAGGTTTTTGACTGTCTAATTCTACTACCTCTATCTTATCCATAGCTATATCATCTAAATTAACTTTGCCTTCTTTTTTATTTAGTATACTACTTTTATTATCTACTGCATTAATTTTATCTAAATTATTTATACTATCGCTAGCTTCATATTTTCCTATTAAATGATTGTTAAGTAATGTTCTTCTTATTAAATCTCTAAGTTCTATATATACTTCTTTTTCATTTTCAAACTTTACCTCAAGTTTTGTTGGATGTATATTAACATCTATACTACCTGGATTAATTTTTATATCTAAAAAGCATACAGCATGTTTATTTATAGGTATTATACCTTTATAAGCTTCATTTATAGCATCTAATATAATTTTACTTTTAACAAATCTATTGTTTATATATATATGCTGAAGGTTTTTATTTGAACGATACACATTATTATCTCCAACATAACCTTTTATTTCAAAGTTATCACTTTTATATTTAAGCTTAACTAAATTTTCACATACATCTTTTCCATATATACTTCTTATGGCGCTAATTAATCTATTATCTCCAGGTGTATTTAACATAGGTTTGTTGTTATTTATATATTTAAATTGAATATTAGGATTTCCTATAGCTAATTTGTTTATTAAATCACTTATATTTATAGTTTCAGCATGATTTGATTTTAAGAACTTTTGTCTAGCTGGAGTATTAAAGAATATATCTTTTATTATGATAGTAGTTCCATTAGAACATCCTACTGGTTCCTTAGATATAATCTTTCCACCCTCAACTATAACCTTGGTTCCTATTGATTCTTCCTTAGTTTTTGTTATCATTTCAAGCTTACTTACCGCACTTATAGATGCTAGTGCCTCTCCTCTAAAACCTAGGGAATATAAGTCATATAAATCATCAATTTTCTCAATTTTGCTTGTTGCATGTCTTAAAAATGACTTATCAACTTCACTAGAGGCTATACCACAACCATTATCAGTTATTCTTATTAACTTTTTACCACCGTCAATAATCTCAACTATTACTTTAGTACTTCCTGCATCTATACTATTTTCAACTAATTCCTTAACAACAGAAGATGGTCTTTCAACCACTTCTCCTGCTGCTATTTTATTTATAGTTAAATCGTCTAAGATGTTAATTCTATTCATATTTATTCCTCCCTTATCAAACCTTTAGTTTAGTAAGGTAATTATTTAAGTGAATCCTTAGCTTTTCTTTGGAGCATATATATAGTATTCATAGCATCTAGTGGAGTCATATTTAATATGTCTATATTTGCTATTTCATCTAGTAAAGATGTTTGCCCCAGATTATCAAATGATACCTGAGATATTGCAACTTCTTTTACCCTGTTATTACTATTTATTTTTCTATTTAATTCTTCATTTTCCTTATCTAGATTATTATAACTATTTTGTAAAGATATATGGTCTCTATCTAACTCTTCATATTTATACTTTAATATATTATATTCGTCTTCTAATTTATTTACCTCAGTTCTTAATGATTCAAGTTCTAACTCTTTTGAAGAATCTATATTAACCTCTGCTTTACTTAAAGCATCCTCTAATTCTTGAGATATTGCAGCTTCTTTTATCATGTTACTACTATTTATTTTTCTATTTAATTCTTCGTTTTCTTTATCTAGATTATTATAACTATTTTGTAAAGATATATAGTCCCTATTTAGCTCTTCATATTTATACTTTAATATATTGTATTCGTCTTCTAATCTACCTATATCAATACTATCACTTAAAACTAAATTCTTTTCATTGTTTATAGTTACACTTTCATACATATGATTTTTTTCTAAATCACTAAGTATTTCTTTAGCTCTAGCTATAACTAAATCTGGTAACTTTGCAAGTTCAGCAACATATATCCCATAACTCTTATCAGCGCCTTGTGGTACTATTTTTCTTAAAAATATTATATTGTCATTATCTTCTTTAACAGCTATAGAATAATTCTTGACATCACTAAACTCATTTTCTAAATCTGTTAATTCATGATAATGTGTTGCAAATAGTGTTTTACATTTTATATTATTTTGAATGTATTCAACTATTGACCAAGCTAAACTTATACCGTCATAAGTACTTGTTCCTCTTCCTATTTCATCAAGTATAACTAAACTTTTTTCTGTAGCATTTTTAAGTATATGAGATACTTCACTCATTTCTACCATAAATGTAGATTGCCCTTGACTTAAATCATCACTAGCACCAACTCTAGTAAATATTCTATCCATTATAGGAATTTCAGCAAACTCTGCTGGTACAAATGAACCAATATGTGCCATTAAAGCTATTATTGCAGTTTGTCTCATATATGTAGACTTACCTGCCATATTTGGCCCTGTTATTATATTTATTATATTTTCACCAGTATTTAAATAAGTATCATTTGGTACGAAGTTTTCTTCTCCTACTAAGTTTTCAACTACAGGGTGACGACCATTTTTTATATCTAGTTTATTGTTGTCACTTATAGTTGGCTTAACGTAGTTGTTAATATATGCCACAGTAGCAAGTGACACAAATACGTCTATATTTGCTATTGTTTTAGCAGTTTTTTGTATTCTATCTATATTTTCATATATGTTATTTCTTATATTTACAAATATCTCATACTCTAAAGACTTTATCTTTTCTTCAGCATTTAATATCTTATCTTCTATTTCTTTAAGTTCTGGAGTTATAAATCTTTCTGCATTACTTAAAGTTTGCTTTCTTATATAGCTCTCATCTATATTAGCAGTAGCTAAGCTAGCTTTAGTTATTTCTATAAAATATCCAAATACCTTGTTAAATCCAATTTTAAGTGATTTAACACCAAGCTTTTCTTTTTCTCTATTTTCAATTTCTTTTATTAAAAATGCTCCATTTTTAGATATATCACGAAGCTCTTTTAATTCATCATTAAACTCAGATTTTATTATGTTTCCTTCTTTTAAATTTATACCTGGGTCTTCTTTTATAGCTTCTTCTATAAGATTATATATATCATCTAATATATCCATATTAGCTATATATTTTTTAAGTATACTTGCACTAGAATCATTTATAGTTTCTCTAAGCTTTGGAAGATTTTCTATAGAATTTTTAAGGTGTATTAGTTCCTTTGGAGTAACTCTTTCAAAGGCAATTTTCCCACATATTCTTTCTATATCGTATACAGTTTTAAGTATTTCATTTAAATCTTCTCTTAACATAAAATCTTCTTTGATTTCTTCTATGACATCAAGTCTTCTCTTTATACGCTCTTTATTAACTAATGGTTCTTCTACATATTTTCTAAGAAGTCTCCCTCCCATAGCAGTAGATGTTTTGTCTAATACATGTAAAAGTGAACCTTTTTTCTTATTTCCTCTTATAGTTTGAGTAAGTTCTAAGTTTACTCTTGTAAACATGTCTAATACCATATATTCACTACTATTATATATGTTTATATTATTAATATTTGATGTTACTTGCTTTTGAGTGTTGTATATATAGTTAAGTAATATTGATAAAGAAGACTTTATAAGTCCATTATCATCAAAGTTTAATCTTTGAAGGTATGCCTCTGTGAAGTATTCTTTAAGTATTTCAGCATCTAGGTAGTTATTATCAAAGTTTTCATTTATATATATATTACTAACTGTTGCTATGTTTTTTAGTTTCTCTATAAAATCTAAATCATTTAATATAATTTCAGTTGGGTGAACTTTTGCTATTTCTTCTATAACTTTCTCTTCTTTTAAGAAAGTGGCATTTACTTCACCTGTACTTATATCAACATAAGTAAGACCTATATTATCATTGTTTTTATATAAACTCATTAAGTAGTTATTTTTCTTATTTTCAAGTAAGCTTCCATCAAGTACTGTCCCTGGCGTTACTACTCTTATAACATCTCTTTTAACTATTCCCTTAACGCTAGCTGGGTCTTCTAATTGCTCACCTATAGCTACTTTATATCCATTTTCTACTAACTTTGATATATATGCATTTGCAGAATGGAAAGGTACCCCACACATTGGTGCTCTTTCTTCTAATCCGCAAGATTTTCCTGTTAGTGCAATTTCAAGTGTTTTTGAAGCAACTATTGCATCTTCAAAGAACATTTCATAAAAATCTCCTAATCTAAAAAACAATATACAATCAGGATATCTATCTTTAACTTCAAAATATTGTTTCATCATAGGAGTTAGTTTATTTCTGTCTATATTCATATTTGCCTCCTTATGTTTTATGCTAATGTTTATTTTAAGACTTCGTAAGTTTAAATATTTAATCTTTAACTTTAATCTAATTATTTATTATACCATAACTGAAAATTGTTATTAAGTTAATAATAAAAAAGAACTAGCAAAATTTATGTCAGTTCTTTTTTATTAAATCTATTTTAACTCTACAGTTATTGCTTTATCATAAAAAAGATTAGTCAAATTGACTAATCTTTTAAAGCCCTAATATTATTCCGGCTACTGCTCCTATTAAAATAAATATAGCCGGGTGTTTTTTAGATTTTCTAGATAATATAAATATACCTATAGCTAATATTAAAGCTTTGTAGTCAAATATATATAATATATTTTTACTTTCAACAAAATTACTTACAGTTATTATAGATAACTTTAATATTTCAAATAAAGCTACTGCTATAAGTCCAGTTACTGCGGGTCTTAATCCATAAAATATAGATGTAACTATAGTATTTTCTTTAAATTTATTTAAAAAGTTAGCTATTATAATTATTATTATAAATGATGGAAGTACAAGTCCTGTTGTTGCAACTAAAGAACCTATAATACCTTTAGCATTATATCCAGCAAATGTTGCCATATTTATTCCCATAGGCCCTGGTGTTGATTGGCTAACTGCCACCATGTCAGCTAACATTGATTTATCAAACCAATTATATTTACTTGCTATATCACTTAAAAACGGGAGTGTTGCAAGTCCACCACCTACTGCAAATAGTCCAGTTTTAAAAAATTCAAAGAATAACTGTATATATGTAATCATTTTTCATCTCTCCTATATTTAAAGGCTATACCAAATACTGCCGCCCCTACTACTATATAAATAGGAGAAACATAGAAAAATGCACCTAGTATAACGGTTGATAAAAATATTATAGTTCCTATATTATCTTTAACTGAGTTTTTATACAGCTTACAAACTGCATCAAATATCAAAACACTTACTGCTACCCTTATGCCACCTAATGCATGCTGTACAATTTTATAATTAGAAAAATTCTTAAGAGTTGATGCTATTAATATAATTATAACTAGTGATGGGAATACCATTCCTATTGTAGCAAAAGCTGCTCCTAATATACCTTTTGTTTTATATCCTACAAATGTTGCAACATTTATTGCTATTACACCTGGTGTAGCTTGCCCTACTGCGTAGTAATCTAATAGTTCTTCATTTGTAACCCAATTTTTATTATCTACTATTTCTTTTTCTAACATAGGAAGCATTGCATAACCACCTCCAAATGTTAATCCACCGATCCTTGCAAAAGTTTTAAATAAATCAAGTAACTCTTTCATATCGTCTCCTTATTATTTCTACCATATATGTATATATTACTATTTTGTATTGTAAAAATCTATATCTTAAATTTTTAATACAAAATAGTAATATAAATCATAAAAAAACAACCCTGTTTTTTAGGGTTGTTTTTTTAATTATTTTGAATGTATAACTCTTTTAGCTATATTAGTTGAATGATCTGCTATTCTTTCTAAATTACTTAATAAATCTAAGTAAACTATACCAGAGTCTATTTTGCATAGATTTTTATTTAATCTTTCCATGTGACTTGATCTAAATGATTTCTCCATACAATCAACTTCTTCTTCTAAGCCTAGTACCTCTTTTGCTAGTTCTTTATTATCTTCTTTCATAGCTTGAAGAGATAATGTATATACTTTTGTAACTTTTTCATAAATATATGCTATTTCATCTTTTGCTTCTTTTGATAAATTAGCATTTGAATTTATAAGATCTTGTGCTAGTTCAGCCATATTTTCAGAATGATCACTAACTCTTTCTATATCATTTACTGTATTAAATAAAAAGTCAACTTGCTCTATTAATTTATCATCTAAAGATTTCTTAGATAATTTCACTAAATAATCTATAAGCTTCTTTTGTAATTGATTTACTATGTCTTCTTTATCAAAAGTTTTTTGAATATCTTCTTGTGAATTTTCTCTAATAGCTTTTATTGAACACTCTAATGTTTCATTGGCTTTTCTTCCCATTCTTAAGGTTTCTTTTACAACATTTCCTAATGCTATTGATGGAGTTTCTAGCATTCGCTCATCTAAAAACTTAGTTGCTCTTTCATCATATTCTTCATCACCATTATCAGGTATAAGCTTCATCACTATCTTAACTATGTACTTAGAAAATGGTAATAATATTATTACATTTATTATATTAAATAAAGTATGAGAGTTTGCTATTTGTCTTGATATATCTGTTGGATCTAAATGTGTAACTATCATACTTATTGGTTTGTTAAGTACTATCATAAATAATATTGTTCCTATTACATTAAATGTTAAGTGCATAACTGCAGCTCTTTTTGCATTTTTGTTAGTTCCTATACTTGATATTAAAGATGTTGTACAACTTCCTATATTATCTCCGTATAATATTGGTAATGCTCCAGAAAGTGGCATTAATCCTTGTGATGCTAACGCTATTAATATTCCCATTGATGCACTTGAACTTTGTAAACAAGTTGTCATAGCAAAACCAGCAAGTAAAGCTATTCCTGGATGACTTGCAAGACCTTGCAGCATATTTCTAAATGCTTCAATTTTAGATAAAGGTGCCACAGCCTCTTTCATAAATTCCATACCTATAAATAATATAGCAAAACCTATTAATATTTCTGATATATTTTTTAGATTTGGCTTTGATTTAGATCCTATCATATATAATATAATTCCTACCCCAAGGGCTAATGATGATATTATACTTGCATCAAATGATACTAACTGAGCTGTTACTGTAGTACCTATATTTGCACCCATTATAACACCTATTGCTTGGTATAAACTCATTATACCTGCATTTACAAAACCAACTACCATTACAGTAGTAGCTCCACTACTTTGTATAATTCCTGTAACAACGGCACCAACTAAAACACCCATTACTACATTACTAGTTAAAAGTTCGATAGCTTTTTCAAGCTTAGGTCCAGTAGATTTTTGAAGACCTTCTCCCATTAAGTTCATTCCATATAAGAAAAGTCCTAAACCTCCAATAAGGTTTATGAATATGCTCACTGTCTATTCCTCCTCAGAAAATTATGGTTATTTTTCTTACTTTTTTGTCACCTCTTTATCTTATCAGAATTTTCGACATGTTTTGTTAATTTTATGTTAAATTTTTTACATTTCTTTAACTTTTTAAATATTTTTTATATTTAAATAATCATAAAAAGATATAGTTAAAAACTATATCTTTTTACTTGTACAAAATATAATTATACTAATGATATATCTAATATACCATAGTTATTATCTACGACATTCTCATTTTGTATGTACTTTATTTTATTTTTAAATATAGGTCCATCAACTACAAAAGTATGATACTCTCCATTTTCTCCACAAGGATCACTTCCTAAATCCTTTATTCTTTTAACTACATCTTTATTTAAAGTTTGTCCTAATAAATCAATTGGTAAATATTTTAAGTTAACTATTTTTATAACAGTTTCAAATCCTTCGTTTATAAATTCATAAACTAAAGCTTCTCTGTCTTCTTGCCAAAGTGGAAGTTCGCACTTTATATTAGCTTCACTGCATCTATCTTCACACCATTTTCTGTGATCTACTATATCTATATCCCCAAATACACAAATTTTAGCTCCCATATCCTTGGCTTTTAAAAGTGTTTTTGTAAATTCTTTTTCATAATTATTCATGTCACATTCTACTATTAATAATGGTATATCTAAAGACTTACTTACTTTATATAATAAATCTTTTTTTATACTATGTGTAAATGAACTATCTTTGCCTTTTTTAAAGGTTACAAGTAAACCCACGGGCTCATAACCTCTTTTTATCATTCTATATAATGCTAGAGTACTATCTTTTCCCCCGCTAAATGACATTACAAATTTCTCTCCCATACACGTTCTCCTTTTATCTGATTTTTTATGACACTATATATTAATTATATAAAAAGTCATTTTATGTATCAACTCAAAAGTAAATTTACAAAAATAAAGCCTACAATATATGTAGACTTTATTTTTATTTACTAATATCCTTACCTTTAAATGTTTTGTATGAGTGCATAAATTCTCTTGTGTTAAATATGTACTTTCCTCCTATTTGAGTGTAATAATTATTAGCAGAATCATATATTTCTTTAACTTTTTGTGTAAGGTTTTTATTGTAATATCTAAGTTCTTTGAATTCTTTTTTTAATTTATCTGCTGTCATCCATACTTTATTGGAAGTTATATCTGCTAGTCTTATATTTTCAAATTTTAAAGAGTTTTGTTGTGAATATACATAAAGTTCGGCTAGTATTTCTTGAAGATTTTCATTGGTAAGATCTGCCTTTAACTTTTTATAAATTATAGCTCCCATAGAATCAATACCTTTTTCTTCTAATCTTTCTTGATTTATAAGGGCATTTAATGGTTGCCTTTTTATATATACATAAGATTTCTCTTCTAGTATATATTCACCTCTTACATACTTTGCAGGTCTATATATAACAAGTATTGGAGCATATTGTCCACCTATTTCATGTTCATTTAAATCTATTATCTCATCTCTACTTTTTACCTTATATTCATTAGATATAGTCCCATATCTAGATCTATCTCTAAGGGAATACATATGAGAATCCTCTATATGTTTAATTATTTCATTTATGTATAACTTGTCTACTACACCCATATCGTGTGAATTATTTACATAATTACTTGCTAATTCATCTTTGATAGAATTTATATCATCTACACTTATAGAAAAACATGCACAAAGCTTTTTTAATTTATCTTCTATATTACTTAAATCTATGTCAGTATAAGCAAGTACATCTTCTAATTTTTCTTCACTTTTTAATTTTATAATATCATTTAATATCTGTGTATCGTTTTTAGCACTATTTTTATCAAATAGATATCTATTTATATCAGATTTTAAGTTATTTATACTTGACTGTATTTTTATATAATCACCTAATAGATGTGTATTATTATTTATTATATCTTTTGGTATGCTTATGTATCTTTCATCTTCTTTTACATATATATTTATGTCATTTCTTGTGATGTCTTCTAACATTTTAATCTCCTTACTAATTATAGTTTAAAGTCATATATAATTATAACATGAATTTTATCTTATAGTTAGTTTTTAAATTTAAAAATTAACTAGCTTATATAAGCATATATTTTTAGTTGATGTTTCTATTATTTTACTAATTAGCTATTATTTAAATTGTATTTTGCTATAATTTTTTATAATTCATATTATAATAGTATTATGACATTAACAAGGAGGACTTTATGATTTACAATTTTAAAGAAAAATTTAAAAACTATAAGGCATATATAAACGGACATGAAAATATGAAAAAAGCATCTGTGTTAATTCCAATAGTAAAAAAAGATAATAAGCACTATATCTTATTTGAAGTTAGATCTAAAAATTTAAAAACACAACCTAATGAAATATGTTTCCCTGGTGGTAAAATAGAGCTTGGGGAATTACCTATAGATACGGCTATAAGGGAGACATGTGAAGAGCTTGGAACAACTTATAATAATATTGATATTATTTGTGAATTAGATTTACTAGTTACTCCATCAAACTTAATAATACATCCATTTTTAGGATATATAAATGATATAGATAATTTTAGTATAAATACTTCTGAGGTAGATCACATATTCTTAGTTCCTATATCATATTTACTAGAAAGTGTACCAAATATTTATAATAGCGATGTTAAAACTATACCAAGTTCAGATTTTCCATTTGATAAAATTCCTAATAAAGAAAATTATAAATTTGATACAGGTAATTATTCTGTTTTATTTTATTCTTATAAAAATTATACAATTTGGGGTATAACAGCAAAAATACTAGAAAACTTTTTATCTATAATATCTAATTAGAAGTGTTAATTACTTCCTTAATAATTAAAAATTTTGTTAATTCTTATATACATCTAGTTAATATTCTATATTTTAAATAAAAAGGTATCTCTTGAAATTACACAAGAGATACCTTTTTTATTTATTTTATTTTTCCTACTAATGAGAAGTTAGTAGCACTAGTTATATCAACCATTACTAACTTTCCTATTAAATCTTCATCCTCTTTAGCTTCAAAGTTTACTAACTTATTTTGTCTTGTTCTTCCTGTAAACTTATTATCATCAGTTTTACTTTTTCCTTCAACTAAAACTTCAACAGTTTTACCTACATAACTTTTATTTATTTGAGCAACTATTTCATTAACTTTGTCTAGTACTCTATTAAATCTTTCGTGTTTTACATCTTCTGGTATTTGATCTTCCATCTTAGCTGCTGGAGTTCCTTCTCTCTTTGAATATATAAATGTAAATGCTGAGTCATATCTTACTTTTTCAACTACATCTATAGTATCTAATACATCTTCTTCTGTTTCACCTGGGAATCCTATCATTAAATCAGTAGAAAATGCTATATCTGGTATTTCTTTTTTAGCTTTTTCTATAATTTCTAAATAATATTCCTTAGTATAGTGTCTATTCATCTTTTTAAGTAAAGTTGAACTTCCACATTGAACTGGTAAGTGTAAAAATTCACATACTTTGTCACAATCTCTTATAGCATATATAACTTCATCAGATATATCTTTAGGATGAGAAGTCATAAATCTGATTCTTTCTATTCCCTCTATTTCATTTACCATTCTAAGCAACTTATCAAAGCTTATTGGTTCTTCTAGTGTTTTTCCATATGAATCAACATTTTGCCCAAGTAATGTAACCTCTTTTGTCCCATTAGCTACCAATTCTTTTATTTCAGATATTATATCTTCAGGCTTTCTACTTCTTTCTCTACCTCTAGTGTATGGTACTATACAGTAAGTACAGAAGTTATTGCAACCATACATTATATTTACAAAAGCTTTAAGTTCAAATTTTCTATTGCTTCTTAAACCTTCTACAACTTCACCATCAACATCCCATACATCAACTAACATAGTATTTTCATCCATTGACTTAACTAATAATTCAGGGAATTTGTATAGATTATGTGTTCCAAATACTAAATCAACATGTCTATATTTTGACTTTAATTCTTTAACAACATGAGGTTGTTGCATCATACATCCACAAACTGCTATTTTTAAATTAGGATTTTTTCTTTTTTGACCTTTTAACTGACCTAAATTACCATATACCTTTAATTCTGCATTTTCTCTAACCGCACAAGTATTGTATATTATTAAATCACATTCTCCAGCAGTCAATCCTTTTTCATACCCCATAGCTTCAAGCATAGCACATAGTTTTTCAGAATCATGTTCATTCATTTGACATCCAAATGTTTGTATCAAATATCTAGGTTTTGCTTGATGTATTGCATAATATCTAGTGTTTTGTTCTTTTATTGCATCTATAAACTTATCTTGTTCTTTTATTTTTTCTATAGGAACTTCTATCTGTTTTCTTTTGCTCATCTATTTCATCTCCTCAGTAATTTTAAATAAACTACACATTTATATTAATATTTATTTATTTTCAAACAAATTTACTAAACCATATTATATCAAATTTATAAATTATTTTAAAGATATTAAATTTAAGTTTTATGTATCATAATTTATAAATAAGGGTAAAATAACTTATCATATAATGTGAAAGGAAAATAATTATGGTGTTAGTATTGGTAAGAAGTATTTTACTTTATATGGTTGTTTTAATATCTTTGAGAATTATGGGAAAAGGCGAAATAGCAGAAATGAATACATTTGATTTAGTAATAACTCTTTTAATAGCAGAAGTTGCTGCATTGCCTATGGAAAACAATAATATACCTTTAATTAATGGTATAGCTTCTGTTACAGGCCTTACGCTTATTCAAATAGTTGTTTCTTATATAACTTTAAAAAATAGAAAAGTTAGAACTTTTTTATGCGGGGCTCCATCTATTTTAATAAATAAAGGCAAAATAGATTATAAGGAATTAGAAAAACAAAGAGTTACAATAGATGAACTTCTTGAACAACTTAGAATTGAAGGGTATTTTAAGGTTTGTGATGTTCAATATGCAATACTTGAAACAGATGGCAATTTAAGTATATTACCTTCACCGTCATACAAAGATATCCCTACAAAATGCTTTGAACATCTTCCTATGTCTCTTATAATAGATGGTTATATTATAGATAAAAATCTTAGAATTATTGGAAAAGATAAAAAATGGCTATATGAAATATTAAGTAAAAAAAATATAAAAAATAAAAAAGATATCCTATTATTAAGTATTGATGAAAATGATAAGGTATTTATACAAACAAGATAAATCGATAGATATGAGGTGAAATTTATTGAAGGCTTTAATATGTTCACTTATTTGGACAGTTTTATTTTTATTATTTAGTTTTTATTCTCTTGATAAATTTGATGATTTTGCTAAATTATACACTGAAAAAGCTGAATCAATAGAACTTCATATAAAGGATGGTGATTGGGATAGTGCTAAAAAAGCTTTAGATGAATATGAAACAAGCTTTAATGAAAGTAAGGATTCTTGGTATAAAGTATTTAATCATGAGTATTTTGGAGAAGTATCTTTATATTTAGATATTCTTCAAGGTTCTATTTATGCTAAAGATAAAGGTATGTCACTTGAACAGATACAAAGAATAAAAAATGCATTACATAATATAATAGAAAATGAACAGTTTGACTTAAATCATATATTCTAATAGATGGGATTTCTCCCATCTATTTTATTATTAATATGTAACTTTATATAAGCAAAGTCCTTTAGCTGGTGCCGTATCAGATGATTTAGATCTGTCTTTATTTTCTAGCATTATTTTTATGTCTTGTGGAGTTTTTCTTTTAGACCCAACATCTATTAATGCTCCTGCTATTATCCTTACCATATTATATAAAAATCCATTACCTTGAACATATATATCAATCATATTATTGTTTTCATTTATTACTATTGAATGTATTTCTCTAACATTTGATTTTTTCTTAGATTTAGAAGAAGCAAAACTAGTAAAATCATGCTCCCCAACTAAATATTCACTTGCCTCTCTCATTAAATCTATATTTAGTTTTTTTTCTATATGAGTAGTATATCTTCTAGTAAATGGATCATGATATTTATTATTATCTATTTTATATAAATAAGTTTTTGACTTAACATTATATCTACTATGAAATCTTTCTTCAACTTCTTCTAGTTCAGTTATAACTATATCTTCCGGTAGATAATTATATAGATAATCTTGCATTTTTTTTAAACTTAACTTAGAATTTGTCTTAAAATTAGCAACCTGTCCTCTTGCATGAACTCCCATATCAGTTCTTCCAGATCCTATTATTTCTATATGTTCGTTAGTCATTTTACTAAGAACATCTTCTATCTTTCCTTGTATTGTCATATCATTATCTTTTAATCTTTGAAACCCCTTATATCTTGAGCCATCATATTTTATTGTCATTTTTATATTTCTCATTTTGTTCCTCTTTTCATTAATTTATAATCCTTAATTATATAAAAATAGGATATACTTTATCTAAGTATATCCTATTTTTATGATATTTAATACTATTTAATAATCTATAGATTCTAAAAGTTTATTTTTTACAACTATCGTCATAGTTGTTCCAACACCTTTTTCACTATCTAGATTCATATATCCACCATGAAGTTTTACAATTTCATTACTTATTGCAAGCCCTAAACCACTACCTGCTTTGTTATAATCTTCTTGGAAGAATTTATCTAGTACTTTATCTAAATTTTCTGTTTCTATACCACAACCATTATCAGTAACTTTTATTGTTGTATACTCCTCATTTTGAGATACTATAAGCTTTACAAATCCATTGTTATCTGTAAACTTGATAGAATTTTGTATTAAATTTATTAAAACTTGTCTTAGTCTATCTTTATCTCCTTGTATAGGTTCAAAATAATCTCCTATAAATTCTACAGATAAATCTATATTTTTTTCACTAGATTTAACTTTCAACTGATTAACAACACCTACTGATAATTTTCTTATATCTACTAAATCTATTTTTAATTTTATTCTATCAGATGCAAGGCGAGAAAAATCAAGTAATTCTGTAACTAGCTTTATAAGTCTTTCTGTTTCATCTTGTATAATACCTAAGCCTAAGTCTAACTCTTCTTTGCCTATACCTTCATAAGAAAGTGTCTCACTCCATCCTTTTATAGATGTAAGAGGAGTTCTAAGTTCATGAGATATAGATGATATAAATTCTTCTTTTAACTTTTCACTTTTGTCTATTTCCTCTGCCATATGTATGAAAGTTTCTGCTAAATCACCTATTTCATCATCTGATATATTAACATTTTTAAGTTTTATACTGTAGTTTCCATGTGCTAGTTCATTTGCAAATTGTTTTAATTCTCTAAGAGGCTGTATAAGAGTTTCTGCAAATCTAAGACTTAAAGATATTGCTATTAGCAATATGCAAATTCCTGCTAATACTAACCCAAGTATTACTCTAAATATAGTTGAATCTATCTCTTCTAAAGAAATAGTATATCTTACTACACCTTCTATTATATTGTTAGTCTTAAGAGGAACAGATATACTCATAACATGCTCCCCTGTTTCAGGAATTTTATATACATATGGAGTCAAATTATTCTCATCTTTTAAAGCTCTACTTATATCTTCTCCATTTACATCTACGTTAGTTTTAAATCCATATTGATCTATAATCATCTTTGAGTTTTTATCTATAATTGAAATAGCAAATTTTGAATCACTACTTGAGTGCTCTTTTTGTAATATAGCATTTATTTTGTTTTCTTTTTGTAGTATAGCATTTACTTTATTTTCAAAGCTATCAGCTTCATTTACTATGTTATTATTATATTGTCTATTTATATTATTTGCTTCACTTTTTAAAATTTGACTTACATAATCATAATAGTAGTTTTGTACATAAAACATAAAAAGACCTTCAAATAATATAACAGTTATAATTATTATAGTAAAATAATTTTTTATTATCTTCTTTCTTAAGCCTTCAAAATGTAACAATATCATTCTTCCTTTCTAAAACAGTATCCATAACCCCAAACTGTTTGTATATATTTAGGCTTAGATGGGTCTTCTTCTATTTTATTTCTTATTCTTCTTATGTTTACATCTACAATTTTAAAATCATATAAATAATTAGTTCCCCACACTTCATTAAGTATTTGATCTCTACTTAATGATTGATTTGAATTTTTCATTAAGTATTTAACTATTGAAAATTCAGTAGGTGTAAGTTCTATTTCTTCATTATCTTTGAATAATTTCCTTTTATCTAAATTTAATACAAATGAATCTGATACTATCTCATTTCCCTTTGATAAATTTTCGTCTTTTTTAACTCTTCTTAAAAGCGCTGATACTCTTACTAATAGTTCTTTTATACTAAAAGGCTTCACCATGTAATCATCTGCACCTGATATAAACCCTTCGATTTTATCATCTTCCTGTGCTTTAGCTGTAAGCATTATTACACCTACCTGATCAAAGTTTTGTCTAATAAACTTACATACTTCTATACCACTTATATCTGGAAGCATAACATCTAAAAGAGCTAACTTTATATCTGGTTCTTTGCTTATTTTTTCTAATGCTTCTTGTCCTGTTCCTGCTTCTATTATTTCATATCCTTCCCTTTTTAGGTTTATACTAACAAAACTTCTTATTCCTATTTCATCTTCTAATATTAATATTTTTTCCTTCATATTAAACCTCCCAATAATTAATATATAAGTGAGAAATACTCTTTCAATGCCTCTTCATTTATTTTTAATTTTTTTAATTGTTCTAAGTTGTTTATATATAATGTGAAAGTATAATCGTTATTTTCACCAAGTGTTATTGACGATTGATTGACATTCTTTTTATTTTCATCAATTATATTTTTATTAACAACAGCTATTGTAAATAATTCTTTAGGTTCTGTTTCTAGTATATCATAATAATAGAATTTAAATAATACATCACTACTTTGCTCTTGATAATCTTGTTCTATATAGAACTTGTTTACTAGTTCATTAGGTATTAAAAGGCTAAATTTATATTGATAATTATAATATATCTGAATTGTAAATAATAATGATGAATCTTCTAGATTTTCTTTTCCATTCCATCTATACCAGCTTATAGTTGCTGAGGTTTTTGAAGTATATATATTTCCACTTCCATTTACTATAGGTATATCTATAACCTTATCATTATTTATATCCTCTACTGGTATGTAGTATGGCTTCATTATACTTTTATCATCATCTTTAAATGCTTTTTTTAATTTGCCATCTTTTAAGTACAATATCTGTGTTATATAGTTATCATTTTTAAGTATAGGCATATCAAGTACTATGCCTTTATGTTCAATTGTTTTACCCTTTTTATTTTCAGTTGATATAGTGCCTAATGTTATATATGAATTATTCAGACTTTTTATATTATCAAACTCAACATAGTTAACAAGCTTAAGGCCTTTATCAAAGTTAGCTAAACTTGCATATGCTTTATTAGTCTTTTGATTAAAATGTAGCATTAATATATCTAACTTATCATCTCCATCAATATATCCAATTTTTACTTTCATATCTAAAAGATTTTTACTATCTTCTAACCATGTAGGATCTAATGTGTATACTTTTTTTACTTCATCATCAATAAAATTATATATATACATATTAGTTTTTCCCTCTGATTTTATAAGAAGTACTATTTCTTTTTTTCCATCATTATTTAAATCATAAAAATTAGCATATTGTATTTCTTCACCTTCTTGAAGTGAATAAGCTTTTTCTTTATTTGTATATGTACCATCAGGATTCTTAGTTAATACAATAAATCCTACTTCATCTTTTTTATCATCTTGGCTTTCTTTCTTTTGAAATACTACTAATTCCTTTTCTCCATCATTATCTAAATCTACCTCATTTATTTTTGCTGCTTCTTTTGAATTGTTTGGCTGTAACAAAGATGTTTGTTTTGTTAGTAATTTTTTTATACCTTTATATAAATCTGATTCATTTTGATTATATAAAGGCTTATCTTTAATAAGCTCTTCAGGAGATTCTGAAGTTATACTACATCCAGTTGTTAAAAATACAATTAAGCTAGCCCCAATTAATAACTTAAAAAATTTCATCTAAAACCTCCTATCCTTTGTATGTTTTAAAATATTGTTTAAACTTTTCTATTCTTTCCTTTTCATTATTTATAGTCTCTAAACTTAAATTTCCTCTTCCTAATCTATCACAAAAAGATAATAATGCTATCTCTTTATATTTTACATCATTTATCATATTTTGTGGATTAAAAAAAGGAAGATTTTTATCATAAAATAATGGTTGCATGTGATATCTTATCATTTTAGATACACTTTCATTAAATTTTTTGTCATTACTTACCATATCTAAAAAATTTTTACCAATTTTTTCTCCTTCTATATCATGATTATAGGATGTTATTTTGCCCCTTCTAATTTTTGTCGTTGTAAGTTTTCCTAGATCATGAAGTAAAGCTGACCACATAAATACTCTTTCATTTTCTGAAAGTTTTTTTACTTCACTAGCTTTATCAACTACTAATAGTATATGATTTAATACATTTCCTTCTGGATGATATTTTAGATTTTGTTCTACCTTCTCTAAATTTTTTATCATTTCAAATGGCTCTTTATCAAATTCTCCATTTTCAATTAACCTTCTTATATCTTTAGAAGGTTTATTACTTTTAAGTAATATTTCATCTACCTTATTAAATATCTCTTTACTAGTCATATTTTTTCTCCTTATTTTTTAAATAAAAAATTCACTTCGCCTAAGCAACGTGTTGGCAAACATCTTTATAATACCTTAATATATAAAAAAAGCTTAGAATAACTAAGCTTTTTTATTTTATCACTATTTATTTTTTTTATTTATATATGATTTTAACAGCTTTATTTTTTTGGAAACTTTTCTTCTGACCAAACTATATTTTCAAATTTATTGCTGCTTTCTTCACTTTCCACTACATTATCTTCATTAGATGGCTCTTCTTGTATAGTTCTAAATCCTACTGAATCATCTGCTTCAATTTCATAATATCCGTCAGAATTAATTTCATTACTAAGTTGATTTTCATCTACATATATATTACTTTCATCACTTAAAGGTTTTACTTTTTTTCCTTTTTGATTTGAAGACTTTTTACTTTTGACTTTTTTATGGCTAACTTCTTCTTTTGGTTTTATCTTATTATTTTTAGAAGGTTTCTTAGTTGCTGACTTATTACTTTTTTGATTTTTACTCTTTTTGCTAGGATTATTGCTATTTTTGCTCTTTTCTTCTACTTGTTTACTATTTTTTTCCTCTATCTGTGCTAAATCTTTTTCTTCTTGATGTTTCTTAGAGTTTTTTGGTTTAGATTTTTTGCTTCCTAGGCCTAAATTTACCTTTAACTTATTTGATTTTTTTGACTTAACATCTTTTTCTAACTCATCATTATTTTTTCTTTCTTCAGTAAGGAAATCATTAAGTATGACTTCATTTAAATCCTCTTCATATTTAGGTGCCTTAATTGTTTTTTCTTTAGGTGATTTTTTTCGATTTTTACTATTAACTCTAAACATAAATACACCCCCTAAAATACTCTTTATATTATATATAGTATATTAGAGGGTTAAATATTACTATTTTCTAGGTGGTTTTGGACCTATATATTGATATAAGTTTGTTTTTAACATTCCATTGTATAGCTTTCTCTTTTTATCAGCTTGTTTTCCAAACTCTTTTTCAAATTCATCATAAGAAGTTATTAAATAATATGACCAATTTCTAAGTCTAAAGAAGGCCTTTCCTAAATTTCTATATAGCATTTGGACACTTTCTTTGTCTTCAAGTCTTTCTCCATAAGGTGGATTTGTTATTATAAACCCATACTCTTCATCACTTTTAAATTTAGTTGCATCTAAAACATTAAATTCTATATATTTATCAACTCCAGCTATTTCTGCATTTTCTTTAGCTATTTCTATAGTTTCTTCATCTATATCATATCCATATATTTTAAAATCTACATCTTCATTTATTTTCTCATAGGCATCTTTTCTAACATCCCACCATATTTTTTTATCTATAGTTCTCCACTTTTCAGATATAAACTCACGATTCATACCTGGTGCCATATTTATAGCTTTCATAGCTGCTTCTATAAGCATAGTCCCCGAACCACACATAGGATCAACCAATATTCTACCTGGTTTCCAAGGTGTTAAATCAACTATACCAGCAGCTAAAGTTTCTCTTATAGGTGCTTTGTTAGCTCTTTCTCTATATCCTCTTTTATGAAGAGCATCTCCTGTTGTATCTATGTAAAGAGTTACTATATCTTTATGTATAAATACATATATAGGATATTTTTCTTTACATTCTTTTAGTAGTCCTCTTTCCATATACTTAGCTTTTAAACTATCTACTATAGCTTTTTTTACTATTGATTGTATATGTGTAGTACTATATAACTTTGACTTTATAGATGATGCTTTTGATACTGGAAATTCAGCTTCATAAGGAATGTATCTTGACCAATCTATTCTCTTAGTATTTTCAAATAATTCGTCAAAAGTTTTAGCTTCAAATTCAGCAATTTTAAGGTGTACTCTTTCTGCACATCTTAACCACATATTAGCTTTAGCGATACCATCTTCTCCAGTTTTATAAGTTACTCTACCATCTTCTGTTTTTACTATTTCAAAACCTAGTTCTTTTATTTCTCTTGCTAGCATTTTTTCCATACCAAAAAAGCATGGTGATACTAATGTATAACTTTTCATACGTCCTCCTTAGTTGCTTATATCTTTATTCATACTACCCATTTCATATCCATTCATATCTAGGGTAACATATTCAAATCCAAATTCTTTAAATTTATTACTAGTGTTTTTAAGTACTTCTTTAATAAAAAACTTATCTATCTCATCAAATCCAACTTCGATTCTAGCAATATTTTCATGTACTCTTACTCTAAACTGATTAAATCCTAAATCTGCTAAATATTGCTCGCTCATTTCTATTTTTGTAAGAAGTTCTTCAGTAATTCTTGTATTGTATGGGACTCTAGTTGCAAGACATGCAAAAGCCGGCTTATTATATGTTTTTAGCCCCATTTCTTTCGATAATACTCTTATATCTTTTTTAGTCAAATTGCACTCTTTTAATGGACTTATAATATTTAATTCCTCTAGTGCTTTTAGCCCTGGCCTATAATCACCTAAATCATCTATATTTGTTCCATCTAGTACATACTCTATATTATTATCTTTTGCTATCTTTTTAATAGTATTAAACACATATTTTTTACAATGATAGCATCTATCTTTTTTATTTTCGATAAACTCATCTACTTCTAAATTATCTATATCTATAACTAGGTGCTTAACACCAAATTCATTTGCGTACTTTTTTGCTTCGTTTATTTCCTTTTTACTATGCATCATAGCATTTAAAGTTATAGCCACTACTTTTTTATCTAATACATCTTTAGCTACTTTAAGTAAAAAATTACTATCTACTCCTCCAGAATAAGCTATAGCCACATTGTCTAATTTAGCTAATTTATTTTTTAATTTTTCTAGCTTATCATTTAATTCCACAAATACACCTCTCCCTTATTTAATAAATTAATTATATATAATGTTATAATATAAAGCAAACTTTAATTTCTCTTTACTTTAAAATTGAGTTTTTTATATATTTATTGTAATATTAAAATAGTAAAGGGGGAGGGATGACTATTATGAATTATTATGACATCTTACAAAATTTTCTTAGATGTAATAAAAACATAAAGTTAAAATTTAAAGAGGATAAAAAAACATTAGATATATGTAACTATAATAACACTATACTTTCTTTAGAGTTACAAAATAGCGACATGAAACTTAATGCTAAAGTAATTTACGAAAGTATTATTAATTTAGATAATTTAACTATATATATTCCTAAAATATATGTAAAAGAAAACTAGAATATAATTAATTTATCCCAGAGTAATATTTCTCTGGGATTTTATTAATTAATCTATTACTTATTCCTTCTTGTATATAACTATAAAAGCATCATTAAATCCTTTTTCTTTTAACTCTTCTATTCTTTTTTCAGCATTCAATCTATTATTATATGAGCCACATACTACCCTATATAAAGTATCCCTATTATCTATAGGTGTTATAGGTTTATTAACATCATTGTCAACTGGAGTATACGTTATATTTAAATATCTACATATGCCTCTTGCTATCCCATCTGCTAATGCCTCTTGCTTTTGAGTAAGAATTTTGTAATCTTCCTGATTATCTATAAAAGCAAGCTCTATAAGACATGCTCTCATATTAGTATTTCTTATTACATAAAAATTAGCAGTCTTTACTCCTCTATTTTTAGTATATGCTTTGGTTTTTAGCAATTCTTCATGTATATAATTTGCTAAATCCTTAGTTGATGATGTATGAGAGTACGTCTCTATACCGTTAGCTGTGCCATTAAATGAATTACAATGAATAGATACAAAACAGTCTGCACCCCAACTATTTGCATCACTAACTCTATCTTCTAAAGATATTGTTTTATCTTCAGACCTACTTAACCTTACTTCTATTCCTTGTTTCTTTAATAATTTTTCTACCTTTTTAGATACTTCTATATTTATATTTTTTTCATATAGATTATTAATACCAATAGCTCCACTATCATTTCCACCATGACCTGGATCTATATATACCTTTTTTACCATAATTAATTCTCCTTTTATAGTACTTAAGCTATAGTAAATAGCCCTATACATTATATGATTTAGGTATATAATTTGACATTATTTTTAATACAAAAAGCCGTGTTATAAATTATACAACACAGCTTTTGTTTTATAGTAATTTTTCTTTCCATTCCTCTTCTTTAAAACCTACCACAACATGTTTTCCATCAAATGCTATAGGCCTTTTTATAAGCATTCCATCGCTAGATAGTATATCTAGTAATTTATCATCATTCTCAGTTTTAACTACATCTTTAAGCCCTAGCTCTCTATATTTTACACCACTAGTATTAAAGAATTTTTTTAATTCATATCCACTTAGTTCATACATTTTTTTTAATTCTTCTTTAGTTGGAGGATTTTTAACTATTTCAATATCCTCAAATTCTAAGTTATTTTCCTTAAGCCAAGCCTTGGCTTTTCTTACAGTCGATCATTTTGAATATCCATATAATTTTATCATTTGTCTCACCCTTTTAGTTAACATTTTATTTTATATTTACCCAACAGCTATACTTTTAATCAAACTTATTCCATGGAACTACTTCTACTTCCCCAAACCATCTTTCATTTAGTCTATTAGAAAATTCTCCTTTATATCCTATAAAAGATAATACTATTAGTTCTAAATACTTTGTCCCTATTTGTATTATATTCCACATATCCTCAACACTAAGATTTGCTCTATTATCTCTTCTGCTTGGATGCACTATTTTATTTCTAAAGTATATTACTAGATCTACCCCATCATCAAATCTTGTTTTAGTCCAATCATCAAATAGATCTAATTCTTCCATTCCATATGGGATTTTACATATATCTAGTACCATTTTTATATTTTTAGCTGCACTATTTAAGTCAAATTCATCATCATTAAGTATTTGTTCTTGCTCTACAAGTATCATATAAGATAGTGCTTCTAATGCAATTTGAATTGATATTATATTATTTTCTATTGTTATCTCACCTAATGATTCTATATACCAATCTATTACATTTTTTATAACTTGTCCACAATATCCATCTTCTAGTTTTTTGCACATTAAAGACATATACTTTTCTATATTATGGTGATTTGATATAGTATCTGTCCAAGTTGGTACAAACTTAAATGGAGTTACTATGTTTTCTCTCCATAACCTATAGACATTGTTATTTCCTTGATACCCTTTAGCTAAGCATATTCCAATATGCCTTCCACACATAAAGCTAAGTGCTATTGATATCCTATCTAAAAAATCTATTATATTATTAGTTTTAAATTGTTTTTTATCTTTTCTTTGAACTCTCCCTATATGAGTTATTATACTACCAGATTTTGATTTTAGTTTTTCATTTAATTCTTTTCTATAATCATACCTTTTATCTATTGTAACTACAAAGTCATTAATTTCAAATTGAATTCTACCTGCGAACAACTTATCCACGTGTTTTATAAGTGTTCCCGGAAATTTATCTAAGTTTATTATATGAAAATCTATATAATCTACATATGCATTTTTTGACTTTATATAGCTATCATTTGTATATCCTTCTATATTAAAATCATTTATCGAATTTATACTTATCGAAATTGGCTTATATCCATAAATTTCAAGTATTGCATTATCATAATCTAAATCTAAGTCTATATCTTCATCATATGCAGAAAGTATTTGTGCTTTAAAGTTTATAGATACTGGAGGAGTCATTTTATAATACACTATTCCGCTACATTTATATTTTTTATCTAAATAAATACAAAATCTACCTTGATATATGATTATATCTTCATCTATTTTGTATCTTAAGTATTCTGAAGATATAGCACTATTTATTTCTTTCATAATGTTTTCCTCCTTCCATGCAGTACTTCTTGATTATATCATAAATAATAAACTTTAGCTAAGATTTAAATTAATCGTTGTTATATCAATGTATATAACTATCTATTATACTAATTATCTTTTTCATTTTAACTTAAATTGATTTTATATAATATTATAGCATTTTCAATCTCTTCTTTTAAACACATATTTGAATTATTTCCTTACATAAAGATTCCCCTTAAAGTAGTGTTATCTAATAACTTTAAATTCTATCTATTTTAAGGGGCTTAATTCATACTTTAAAAATTATTTTTTAATGCTGTTGATAACATTAATTTAATTCTATTTATTTGATTTATTTCACTTGCTGATGAATCATAATCAATAGCTATTATATTTGCATCTTTATACATTTCTTTTATTTTCTTTATTTGACCTTTTCCTGTTATATGATTTGGAAGGCACCCAAAAGGTTGCATGCATATAATATTTTTAATATCATCTTCTAATAACTCTAACATTTCTCCTGTCAATAACCAACCTTCTCCTGTTTGATTTCCTAATGATATTACATTTTCAGTATACTTAGATATAGTTCTTATATTTTTTGGAGGAATAAACCTTTTACTTTTCATTAATTCTTTATTATAAGTGCTTTGATAAATATTCATTGCATTTATAAATAGATTTCCTAATTCTTTATTTATCCATTTTCCATCTAAATGTTTAAATTTATATTCTGCATTTAAGCAACAACTAAGAAAGAAGTTAGATAACTCAGGTACTACCGCTTCTCCTCCTTCAGCTTCTATAATATCAACTAAATAATTGTTTGCAAGAGGATGAAATTTTACTAATATTTCTCCTACTAACCCAACCTTAGGCTTTTTTATATCTATTAACTCTAAATTATCAAAATCATGTATTATACTTTTTATATTTTTCTTAAACTCTAATATACTAGATTTTTTTAATGATTCTTTGCATATACAAACCCATTTATCATACAATTTATTGGCACTGTTTGTATACTTTTCGTAAGGTCTTGTTCTATATAAAACTTTCATCAATAAATCTCCATATATACAAGACATTAATAATCTATTAGCCATACTAAGTGTAATATGTTTTGATAATCCATTTTTCTCTATTCCATTTACACTTAAAGATATTACAGGTATATCTTTGTAACCAGAATCATAAAGGGCTTTTCTTAAAAATCCTATATAATTAGTAGCTCTACATCCTCCACCAGTTTGTGTTATAGCTACAGAAGTGCTATTTAAATCATACTTACCAGTTTTTAAAGCTTCTATAATTTGACCTATAACTATTATTGCAGGATAACATGCATCATTGCTTACATATTTCAACCCCTCATCTATTATTTCTCTTTTTATATTTTCTAAAATAACCAAATTATACCCACTTAAATTTACTGTTTCTTTAAAAAATTGAAAATGTATAGGTGACATTTGAGGTACTAATATAGTATGTTTTTTATTTATTCTACCTTTTTTATATTCGATATGATCATTTTCTATATATTTATTATTTTTTCTTTCTTCTATTGCAGCTTTTAATGACCTTATCCTTATCTTAGCTGCACCTAGATTATTTCCCTCATCAATTTTTATAACTGTATGAATTTTAGATTTCTCATTTAAGATTTCTTTGACTTGATCTATTGTAATAGCATCTATACCACATCCAAATGAATTTAGTTGAACAAGTTCTAAATTAGAACTTTCTTTTACAAAACTTGCTGCTTTATACATTCTATGGTGATATACCCACTGATCAACTACTCTAAGTGATTTATTTATTTTAGATAAGTGACATATAGAATCTTCACTTAATACATTTATTCCTAAAGAGTTTATAAGTTCTGGTATTCCATGATTTATCTCCGGATCTATATGGTATGGCCTTCCACATAAAACTATACCTTTTTCATTTTTATCATAAATCTCTTTTAAGGCTTTTTCTCCCTCAATTTCTATATCTTTTCTGTATCTCTCTTGTTCTATATATGCCTTATCTAGAGACTTTTCTACCTCAGTCTTAGATATATTAAAGTACTTAAATAGTTCTTCATATAAGTTTTTAATAAGTTTCTCACGATTATTTAGACTTATAAAAGGATTAATATAATTTATATTTTTTATTTCATCTATATTATTTTTTATAACTTCTGAGTAAGATATAACTATTGGGCAATTATAGTTGTTGTCACATCGTTCATCTTCTTTTTTTTCATTAACTACACAAGGATAAAAAATATATTTTATATCTTTTTCTATTAAATCTTTTATGTGCCCATGTACCATCTTAGCTGGGTAGCAAATTGTGTCTGATGTTATAGATGATATTCCTTTTTCATATAAATCTTTTGATGAACGTTTAGATAAAACTACTCTAAATCCCATATTTGTAAAAAAAGTATGCCAAAATGGATAGTTTTCATATATATTTAATACTCTTGGAATACCTATTTCACCTCTAAATGCTTTAGATTTTTCTAATGGCTTGTAGTTAAATATTCGATTATATTTATATTTATAAAGATTTATCTTATTTTCTTTTATTTTATTATCATTATATAAAGCTTCTCCCCTCTCGCATCTATTTCCTGATATGAATAATTCATCATAAAATTTATTTATTGTTAATAAACAATTATTTGAGCATCCACCACATCTTGAAGTTTTTGAACTAACTTCTATGTTTTTTACTTTGTCTAAATTAAGTAAGGTGCTTTTATTGCTACCATTATGCATATCCATTGATATTAAAGCACATCCAAAAGCCCCCATTAACCCAGCTATAGATGGTCTTATTACCTCTTTGTTTATTATCTTTTCAAAACTTCTAAGTACTGAGTCATTATTAAATGTACCTCCTTGGACAACTATATTACTCCCTAAATTATCAAAATTATTTTCTTTAATAACCTTATATAATGCGTTTTTTATTATGGAATAGGAAAGACCAGCTGATATGTCTGCTATGCTAGCACCTTCTTTTTGTGCTTGCTTTACCTTTGAATTCATAAATACAGTACATCTTGAACCTAAATCTACTGGTAATTTAGATAATGTTCCTATTTTTGCGAATTCTTTTATGTCTATAGACAATGATTCTGAAAAATTTTCTAAAAATGAACCACATCCAGATGAGCATGCTTCATTTAATATTATATTATCAATTACACCATCTTTAATTTTTAAACACTTCATATCTTGCCCACCTATATCTAATATGAAGTCAACTTTATCATTAAAATACTTTGCTCCTTTATAATGTGCTATAGTTTCTATTTCCCCAAAATCTATACCTAATGCCTTCTTTATAAGACCTTCACCATAACCTGTTACTGTTGAGTAACATATATTAGCTTTTTTAGGTAATTTGCTATATATATCAATTAAAACTGCTTTGACTGTATCTAAAGGTCTTCCATTATTACTACTATAGTGACTATATAATATATTTTTTTCTTCATCTATTAAAACTACTTTTGTTGTAGTTGACCCTGCGTCTATACCTAAATAACAATTCCCTACTACTTTTTCTATATCTTTATATCCTATATCTTTTTTGTTATGCCTTTTTAAAAATATTTCATATTCATTTTTATCTTTAAATAGTGGCTCTAATTTACTTATTTTATTTATACCTTCTTTATCCAAATTCTTAATTTTATCTATCAATGATTCAAGGTTAACTTTGCTACCTTTTTTTGATATTAAACTAGCTCCCATACATACATAAAGTTGGGCATCCTTAGGAAATATTATATCTTCTTCATCTAAATTTAACACCCTCTTAAAAGCATATCTTAGTTCTGATAAAAAATATAATGGTCCTCCTAAAAAAGCAACCTTACCTTTTATCTCTCTCCCACAAGCTAATGCACTAACAGTTTGTATAGCAACTGCATTAAATATACTCATTGCAATGTTTTCTTTTTTAGCTCCATCATTTAAAAGAGGTTGTATATCTGTTTTTGCAAATACACCACATCTTGATGCTATCTTGTAAATCGTATCATAATTTTTTGCAAGTTCATTTAATCCATTAGAGTCGGTCTGTAAAAGATATGCCATTTGGTCTATAAATGCACCTGTTCCTCCTGCACATATACCATTCATCCTTTGATCTATTCCATCTGTTAAATAAGTTACCTTTGCATCTTCTCCTCCCAATTCAATAACCACATCAGTTTCTGGATAAAAATACTTTATAGCTTCTGTAGATGCTATTACTTCCTGTATAAAATCTATTTTTAGTCTCTTAGCCATATCGATTCCACATGACCCTGTTATTGCTACAGTTATTTCTCTACCTTCTAGTATACTTTGTACGTCTAATAATGTATCTAAAACTGTATTTTTTATACTTGACAAATGTCTTTTATAATTTTTATATACAATATTATTATCATCATCAAATACCACAACTTTGACTGTAGTTGAGCCAATATCTATACCTAATGAAAATAATCTATTCATGTTAAATCCCCCATATTTTCTGTTTATCTATTATTAAGTTTTATGCTTTTTTAGATATTTATATGTAGCCAAAATTTATAAGTTTTTTAAGTTGATATTTATATATATACATAAAAAATTCGCTTCGCTCATGTCTCCAACGACTTCGTTCGTTGCTTAAAAATTATTTTTGAGCTACTGTATATGCGAATACCTTTACTTTTTCTAAATATGTTACTATAACTTTAATTCATAGATTATCCACAACTTTCAAGTAAATATATTACATTAATAAATAAAAAAGCACACTTATTTAGTGTGCTAATAATTTAATACTCTTATAGCTATATTTGAGCAATGATCTGAAATTCTTTCTAAGTTTGATACTAAATCTAGATATAATATCCCAGAATCTATCTCACATGTATTATTGTTTAATCTGTATATATGATTTGCTCTTATTGATTTTTCTATATTGTCTACTTCTTCTTCTGTTTTAATTATTCTTTCAGCTATTTTTTTGTCTTTTTTATTTATAAGAATTAAAGCATCTTCATAATTTTTTTTGACTTTTTCAAACATTTCTTCAATTTCTTTTTGACCATCATTGGATATGCTTACATCTTTATCAATTGCTATTTCAGCAAGTTCAGCTATATTTTCAGAATGATCTCCTATTCTTTCCAAATCATTTATAGTGTTAAATAAATTATCTACCTCTTCTACTGAGTTACCAGTTAAAGATGTCTTAGACAATTTTAATAAATAGTTTAATATATTTCTTTGATAATCATTTATATCTTTTTCAATTTTAAATGTTTCTTCTACATCTTTTTTAGATTTATTTAAAAATGCACTCATAGATGAATTTAAGCATATATTTGTTACTTTAGCCATTTTATTAGTTTCTTTTAATGTATTTGCAAATGCTATTGATGGTGTTTCTAACATTCGCTCATCTAAATAAGTTTTAACTTCCTTTTCTTCTTCAGTTTGAGGAACTATCTTCATAGCTAATTTTACAATATACTTAGAAAATGGTAAAAGTATTATAACTGTTACTATATTAAATAATGTATGTGCATTTGCTATTTGTCTTGCTACATCTGTTGGATTAATTCTTGTTACTACTGCAACTATTGGCTTGTTTAATATTAATAAAAACATTAGTGTACCCAAAATATTAAATAATAAATGCATAATTGCTGCTCTTTTTGCATTTTTGTTAGCACCTATACTAGACAATAATGATGTAACACAAGTACCTATATTATCTCCATAAAGTATAGGAAGTGCAGATTGAAGTGGTATAATTCCTTGTGATGCTAATGCTATAAGCATCCCCATTGATGCACTTGAACTTTGAACTACTCCTGTTATTATAAGACCTAACAGTACACCAAGTAGTGGTCTATGACCAAAATTAACAAGTGCATCTGTGAATCCTTTATATTCAGCAAGAGGGCTGACAGCATCTTTCATAAACTCCATACCCGTAAATAATATACCAAATCCAAGCAATATCTCTGCTATATTTTTAGTTTTACTTTTTGATGAAAATAGATAAAGTGCTATACCTATACCTAAAGTTATAGGAGCAAGCCCCTCTAAATTAAAACTTACTAATTGAGCAGTTATAGTTGTACCTATATTTGCTCCCATTATAACTCCTATAGCTTGAGATAACGTCATTATACCTGCATTTACAAAACCAACTACCATAACAGTAGTAGCACTAGAGCTTTGTATTATCGCAGTTACTCCTGCTCCAACTAATACTCCAAGTAAAACATTACTTGTTAAAAGCTCTACTATTTTCTTTAGTTTTTCCCCAGCTGCTTTTTGAAGTCCATTACCCATTAATGTCATACCATATAAAAAAAGTCCTAGTCCTCCTATAAGACTTATTAGTATCTCCAAATTAATTCCTCCTTTGGTTAAACATCATTCTATATATATTTTTCTCATTTTTCCATTTAATAATTCACTCTAATTTCTAAAGCTACATTTTATTGATTAGAATAGTAATTATATTTTTAGGTTAAATTATTATTGTTCAATAAATTATTTAAGGAGGACTATATGACTAAAAAGAAAGCTTGTAAAGCCCCTCAACAAAGTAAAAATGTTGCAAGTTCAAGTCTAGAAATAGCTGAAGAATTTAATATATCACCAAGATTAAGACCTAGCAAAACTGGTTCTGTTAGTCAAAATACATCTAGACCTATAAAGCCTAGAAAGAAGTAATCTAAAATATAAAATTTTTATAGCGTAAGATTACTAATCAATATAATTTTAAATATCCTAATACAAATAAAAATAGACTTGGATATCATCTAAGTCTATTTTCTATAAATTTTATGAAATTAGCATAAATATAAAATGAGAAGATACACCTGCAATAATTCCACCTATCGTATGTGAAATTATTGCTTTACTAGTTAGTCCTCTTGCATTTAATGCATCCATCATACCTACATGAGTGCTTAAGTATCCACTCCAACACATTCCCATGGCCGTAAATACGGCTATATCATTAGGAGTTATAACATTATCTTTGATAAACTGTGGTACTAAACTCATAGCTGCACCAACTGCACCTAATGATGTTATAGGAAATGCTATAGCTTGTGCTGATGTAAATCCAAATAGTGGTTCTAATATAAAGTTTAGCTTCTTTCCTATTACAGGTAAAAGAGCTATACCTTCATATGCTGCCCCTGTATATACTTCTTTACCGGTATTTGGATCTATACTTGGGCCAAATGTAAGTAACATTACTAATGTACATACTATTAAAACACCTGGTATTATAGCTAATCCTAATTCTACACCTGATTTTCCACCTTCAAGTATTGCATCTAGGACTCTTTGGAATATACTTCCATCTCTTATTTCTCTATACTCTTCTATCTTAGAATTTTCTATTTCTAAACTAGTATTATCTATCTCATCTTTATAGTATTTTTTTGTAAAGTGCAACATTATTCTAACACTAATTATACTACCTATTATGGCACCTATATTTCCTACTAACGCCGGAAGTACATATTTTTCACCCTGAGATATCATAAATGTTGTAACTATAAGACCCATTCCAAAAGATGTACCCAAATTACAAAGTGCTGGTACTTGGTACTTTTTAAAATACCTAGTAAAAGATTTATCCTTGCTAAATGATATGATTGCTGGATTATCAGATAAATAAGTAGTTACAGCTCCTGCTATACTAGCTCCTGGAAGTCCATATAAAGGCTTCATAAAAATAGCAAATATTTTATTAAGTAGTGATATTACTCCAAATTCTGATAATAATGCACTTAGTGCCCCTGCTAAAACAGCCATTGCCATTATTAAAAATACAGTATTTAATAATAAATCGTGAGCAGTGTTCATTATGACTTTAAACATTATACCTGCTCCCATGATACTTGCTACATAGGTAAATCCGCCTAATAAGATAGCTAAAAATACAAATGTCTCTAGATTTACCGACCTGACTTTCCTTTTAGTTGTAGTATTTTGCATACAAATCATCCCCTATGTAATTATTATCTGTGTCTTTTAAACTTAAAATTATAAATTTAAAGAATATTTTTTATTATTCTATAATATATTAAATTTATTTTTATGTAAATATTTATTTTTTCTTTGCGATAATTTGCATTTATATTTATTAATAAAAAAGTACTACCATATGGTAGTACTTTAAACATTTACATTTATATATTAATTTCTACTTATTATCTATTATAGTTTTTGTTGTATCTAAATCTTTAGCTAAGCATTTTTGACTATTTATTCTTTCACTTACTAATAAGTAGTTGCTTATTCCTTTTAATGTTTTTGCTAATTTGTTTATCATTGCCATTTTTAACTCCCCCTTTATGTTTTCTACTTAGGATATTGTATACAATATACTGTATCAAGTCAATACTTTTATTAAAAGTTTATTTTTTATCAAATTTTTTATGCCAAACTTAATCAATTTAACTTATATATACAATATTATTTTATATTTTTGACTTTTAGTTTATAATAAAGGTTATAATATAAAAGTTAATTTTCATAAAATGAGGAGGTACGTCATGTCTTGTCCAAACTGCAAGTGCAATAAATCAAAAATAAGTAATGATGAATATGAAGAATTAAAAGAATATTTCAAAGATGAGATACAAGATTATAAAATTGTTGATTATATAAAAGATAATGGTAATCATAGTTCTTATGTTGAGGTAGAACTTGAAGACTATATCGTTGAAATTGAGGATATAGATACTGATAATTTAAATTTAGATAAAGTAATAGATGCTTTAATAAGAAATAGTGTTAAATAATTAAAAGTAGACTAATTTTAGTCTACTTTTAATTATTTTTCTCTGAATCTATTTTCATTTTTAATATTTCTAATTGACTTTTATATGCTACTAATTGTATTTCTATTTTTTCTTTTTTAAGCTGTATATTCTTTTTAGTTTTTTCACTTTTTGCATTTCTTATTTCATCTTCCATTTTAGTACTCATAGCTTCAAGTACATATACAGTCTTTTGTAATTTTTCATATACAGCCCTAGGATTATTATTTTGCTCACTTTTTCTCTCTAATATAAACATTATCTTAAAGTACATAAATGCAACAAAAATATTTATTACATTATCTAGTAACTCTTGTGTCATACTATCACTAATTATTGCTACTAAAATAAAAGATGCTATATTAAATAAAAATAGTGTAGTTAACTTATTTTTATTTTTGCCATAGTTATAATCTTCTTTATATCTAGCTAGTCTATATGGAATAGCTATTGTGACTATTGGTGATAAAAACAGTATATTTCCTTCTAATATAGCGTATATAACACTTAGTGCGGTTAAAAGCATTATGGCTTTATTAGTTATATCTACTTTTTTCATATATTTCTCCTTTTTGGATATTAAAAATACCTCCTTGCACAAAGTATAAAATACTCTGTGCTTAGAGGGTATTAATTTATTTACCATACATAGTTTTTAATTGAGCTTGTATGTCTTTATTTTCTAAGTATTCATCTAGCGTAGTTTTTCTATCCATAACACCACCTGGAGTTATTTCTATTATTCTATTTGCTAGAGTTTGTATCATTTCGTGGTCATGAGAATTAAATATTAATACTCCTGGGAACTTTTCTAAACCTTTGTTTACAGAAGTTATACTTTCAAGGTCTAAGTGGTTAGTTGGGTCATCTAAAACTAATACGTTAGCGTTACTTAACATAAGTTTTGATAACATACATCTAACTTTTTCTCCTCCTGATAAAACTTGAGCTTGCTTTAGAGCTTCTTCTCCACTAAATAACATTCTACCTAAGAATCCTCTTATAAAACTTTCACTCTTTTCTTCAGAATATTGTCTTAACCAATCAACTAATGAGTATTCTACACCATCAAAGTATTGATTGTGATTTTTAGGTAAGTAACTTTGAGAAGTTGTAACTCCCCACTTAAATGTTCCACTATCAGCAGTATCTTCACCCATTATTATATTGAATAATGTAGTTATAGCTATTTCGTCACCCATAAATGCTACTTTATCATCTTTATCAAGTCTAAATGATACATTATCAAGTACTTTAACACCATCTACAGTTTTAGTTAATCCTTCAACTTCTAAAACCTCATTTCCTATTTCTCTCTCAGGTGTAAATCCTACATATGGATATCTTCTTCTTGATGGTTGTATTTCTTCAACTTGTATTTTTTCTAATTGTTTTTTTCTAGATGTTGCTTGCTTTGCTTTAGAAGCATTTGAACTGAATCTTGCGATGAACTCTTTAAGTTGAGCTATTTTTTCTTCAGCCTTTTTATTTTGATCCTTAGCAAGTTGTAATGCTAATTGGCTTGACTCATACCAGAAATCGTAGTTACCAACATACATTTGTATCTTACCAAAATCAACGTCAACTATATTTGTACATATTTGATTTAAGAAGTGTCTATCATGTGATACAACTATAACGATAGAATCTTCAAGTCCCATTATAAACTCATTTAACCAGTTTATAGATTGGAAGTCTAAGTGGTTTGTAGGTTCGTCCATTATTAGTATCTCAGGCTTACCAAATAATGCTTGGGCAAGTAATACTTTAACCTTTTCTCCACCTGTTAATTCTTTCATTTGCTTATAATGTACCTCTTTAGGTATACCAAGACCCATTAAAAGTCTCTCTGCATTAGTCTCTGCATCCCATCCATCAAGTTCGGCAAATTCACCTTCAAGTTCAGCAGCTTTTATACCATCTTCTTCAGTGAAATCAGGCTTCATGTATAATGCATCTTTTTCTTTCATTATAGAGTATAGTCTTTCGTGTCCCATTATAACTACATCTAAAACTGTATCTTCTTCATATTTGAAGTGGTCCTGTCTAAGTACTGACATTCTTTCTTTTTCAGTTATTGAAACACTTCCTGTGTTTGGCTCTATATCACCAGCTAATATTTTAAGGAAAGTTGATTTTCCTGCACCATTAGCTCCTATTATCCCGTAACAATTTCCTTTAGTGAATTTTAAGTTAACATCTTTGAATAACTCTTTATCACCAAATCTAAGTCCAACATTTGTAACTTGTAACATTAATGTGTATTCCTTTCTTTCTTTAATTTTCGTAAATTACATAACATTTTTATAATATAATAAATATTTAATTTAGTCAACTGATGAGTACTACACCTTAGCAAAATTACAGGCTGGATATGTGCAAATATCGCAATTCATACAAAGTCCACCATGCCCATACATTGCTATATCTTTTTTAGTTAATTTTTCATCTACTAGTACTCTTGGTAAAATAACATCAAATACTGTTGTTTTATTATACATTGCACATCCTGGTATCCCCATTATAGGTATATCACCTTTATATGCTAATAAAAACATTGCCCCAGGAAGTATTGGTGAACCATAGGTTATTATACTTGCTCCACTTTCTTTTATAGCAGTAGGTGTTACATCATCTGGATCTACACTCATACCACCTGTGCAACATATAAGTTCTGCACCTTGATTTATAAAATCTTCTATAGCATTTTTTATCATAATAGTATCATCTTTACATATAGCTTGACCTATAACTTCACACCCAAACTTTTCAACCTTTTCTTTTATAACAGGTCCAAATTTATCTACTATTCTTTTATAAAATACTTCATTTCCAGTTGTAACTATACCAACCTTCTTAGGTTTAAACTCTACTACATTTACTATTTTTTTATTACCTACTATATTTTTTGCTTCGGTTAGCTTATTTTTATCTATTAGTAAAGGAATCACTCTTGTTCCTGCTACTTTAGTTCCTTTATTTACTATAAAATTATTATGTAGGGTAGATAACATTATATCATCTATCATATTAAGTTCTAATAATGTATCTACGTCTATTTTTAAAAGTCCATATTTATTTGATATAAAATCTATTTTACCTTCTTTTATATCACTAAAATCTAAATTTTCTCCTGCTGTTAAATCTTTTAAAAATATAGCGCCATCATTTTCATGAACCATATCTTCATTTTTTTCCCAAACATATAGATGATCTTTACCTAATGATAGTAAAACTTCTATATCTTCTTTTTTTACTATATGACCTTTTTTAAAAGCAACTCCTTTAAATTCACCTGGAATTATCTTTGTTATATCATGACAAAGTATATGTCCTATAGCATCTACTGTTTTAATCTTTTTCATATATTCCCCCTAATTGTATATAGTCTTTTTTTGTGTCAATATCAAATAACATATACTCACTGACATCTACATATTTTATTTTACATGAATTAGTTATAACTTTTTTACCTTTTTCATCTTCTTTTAAACTTAATAATTCCTCTCTTTTATACTCTGGAAATATTACAGGATTTCCTTTCCTATCTTTATATCTTGGAATTATTATAAAATCTTTATTTTCATTAAATTCTTCTATCATTTTATTTATATATTTGCTATCAATTAAAGGTTGATCTCCTACAAAAAACATATATCCAAAGGATTGCTTGCTATTATTTATACCTAATCTTATAGATTCACTTTGACCTATATAATTTTTTTTATTTTCTATATATTTATAGTTGTATTTTTTTGAAATATCCTTTATTTCATCATATGAACTAACAACTATAACTTCTTTAAATTCAACTTTTGATATTTCATCAAATACATATTCTATTATAGTTTTATCTTTGTATTTTAGTAAGAGCTTATTTTCTCCCATTCTTTTTGATAGCCCTGATGCCATTATAATCGCTGTTATCATTTTTTATATCCTTATTAATTTATTAAAAAGTTTATTTTTATACAAATATAAAACACTAATTATTTATGATATTAAAATAAATCTTATATTCTATACACAATAAAATAAATCATTTAATATACTTCCATATATTATTTTTATATTATGTTCATGTTTATTAATACTGTTAATAAGATTTTTTGCTATATCTAAATGCTTTTTTGTTTCTACTTTATTAATTAATAATATTTTTTCACAATTGATATTTTTAAACATACCATTTTTATTTATTACTATATCAACCATATTTTCTATAGTTACTTTATTTTTAGTGTTTGTTAATTTTTCAAATTCTTTAAGTCTATGTATATTTTTATCGTTTATACACATATCATAAGAAGTTATATCTAATACCCCTATAACTTTCGTGGTTTTAGGATATACTACCGGCTCGTTTATATTCCATCCTTTAAGCTTTTTTCTCTTAGAACCATCACCTTCTATTAAAAGAACATCAAAATCACCTTTGATCTTATCTAAATCATAAAAATCTAGCCCTATTATCTTATTATCTAAATTTATATATGATCCAACAATAACGACTCTTTCTTTTTCACATTTTTTATATTTTGCACTATCTAATATGTACATATTGTCATATAATTCTTTTGGCGGTACATATATTTTTGTTGTTGTGCTTATAAGTATTTTTTTGCTATTAATGCTAGATGCCAACTTATTTATAAGTGAGGTTTTTCCTCCAGCTCCTATTACTGTTATAATCTCTTGTTCTCTTAAGTTTAATGCTTCTTTTAAATTCATATCTACCCTAACTTTATATATTTATAAACTTTTATTTAATATTTTTTTAATGTAAAATAAAGAATCCATAGAATAATTATAACATTATTCTATGGATTTATACAGATTAATTACATACTAATCCTATTTTTATTTTATCTTTTGTTTGTTCTTTTACATACAATGAGAAAATGCTATCACAAGAATTTTCGCTTTTTTCTTTTATAATAGTTAATATATCATTTACAACAAATATCATTTCATCTTCTTTGCAATAATTAGATCCCATTTCAATAAATATTATTTGCTTTTTATTTAAAAGTTCATTATGTGATCCACTTACATTTTCTAGTAAATTTCTTACCATGTCTTCTTTAGATATGTCTTTACCAAACTCTTTATAAGAATATTTTATTCCACCATCTGTACATAAAGTTTCTTTTAAATCTGTTAAGTCTAAGTTTATCATGCATTGATATGATATAGATTCAACTAACATATTTACTAAATTTATAAATTTATCCATTGAAGCTTCATCTACTTTAAATTCTCTATTTATATTTACTTCGTCTTTATTTTCTTTATTAGAAGAATCTATTCCTATACTTAATATTCTTCTTTCATCTGCCATATATCCTATTGCATTGACTATCTGTAATGCCTTTTTATCTTCACTATTATAAGTTAAAAATAATAAGTCTACTCCATCTAATAATTCTCTAACATAATCCTTATCTACATCTTGATTTATAGATATTTCTTCTATATCCATATTATTTTCTAATTTAAATTTAATAGAATTTAATGTATTTATTCCATCATTTCCTATACCTATTATTTTAGCTTTTTCTAATTTTTCTTCTATATTCATAATATCTCCTTAATCAGATTACTTTAATAGTTTAAGATATTTATTTTCTAATATCTTAAATAATGGAACACCAATTATAGTTATTACTACAAATTGTCCAAAACCTACTTGTAGCATTGAAAGTATAAGAGGCACACCAAATAATTTATTTAGCATAATACCTATTATTATAGCATTTACTATTGTTGGCCATAATGATGCGATTAGTACATAACCTTTTTTTCCTTTCATTGTTTTACCTGTTAGGTAAACTAAGTATACACTTATAAATGTTGCCAAAGTTCCAAATATAATATCAGGAACACCATAAGGACCTATTACATTAGCTAAAAAACATCCTATTGTCAAAGCTAATATGTATTCCTTACTTATAAGTGGTAGTAGTGTCATAACCTCAGCTATTCTAAATTGTATTGTTCCATAACTTATAAAACCAAAAGCTAAAGTAACTGCTGCATAAACACCTGCTACTACTCCAGTTTTAACTATCTTTTTAGTGCTGTTTCTCATCTTTTTTCTCCTAAGTGCTTATTATTTATAGCCTAATCTACTTGGAAAAAATAAAAACCGTAGAAATTCTACAGTTTTAATGGCAGTTAATTAAATGCCTATTTTAACCGTAGTTTTTTTTATAGACAGGAGGCTTTCGAACTGTCTTTTTAAGGTTACTTACGATATTATATAATATATATTTTTTTATTTCAAATATTTTAATATTACTTTAATATGTTTTTAGCTTCAATCATTCTTTGAAGTGCTGTTATTATAACTATAAACGAAAATATATTAACTACTATACCTAAATAACTTTCAAAAATCATCATAAGAGATAACATTATAAATCCTTCACTTCTTTCAGCTACTCCTGCTTGATAATAAAATGATTTTATTCCGCTTTTTTCACTAACTGCACCAACTGTTAAAAATATTACCATTGATATTAATATACAAGCTAATAATACAATAATATTTAATCTTATCTCTTCAAATTTTAGTGCACTTACAAATATTATACCTATTTCTACTATCCTATCAAACGTAACATCTAACACTGTTCCAAAACTAGATGATGAGTCTGTTTTTCTAGCTATACTTCCATCTACTGCATCTAAGTATCCAGATATCCAAAGTAGCATTACAGCTAGTATATTTTTATCTAAATATAATAATACTGCTGATAATACCCCCAGTATAAGAGCTAGTGTAGTTACAGTGTTTGCGCTAATTTTTCTTTTTATAAATATATTTGCTCCAAATTCTATAAATGGATTTACATATTTTCTAGCATGTGTGTCTAACATATTATTTCCCTTCTATTTAATGTTTTTCTTCTAATTTATCTTTTAGAAATTTATTTTTTAAAAATATTGATACAGTAAATAATAATACTAAAAGAGCTATTGAAATATAAAAGCTAGTACTTTTTATATTTAAAGAAGTAGCCCCTATATTTGTAAATACTGCTATACCAGGAATAGTTCCAAATAGTGTAGCTAGTATAAAATCCTTATATTTTACATTTGTAATACCTGCTCCATAGCTTATTACATCAAATGGAAATAGTGGTATTAACCTTAATAGAAATATTATATAAAATCCATTTTTTTCTATTAATCTTTCTATTTTTTCTAACTTATCACTTGACTTTCTTTTAATTATTTCTTTTCCTAAATACCTAGCTATAAAAAATGCTATACTTGCACCTATTAAAGCTCCTATTGTTGTATATATATACCCCTTACTAAATCCAAATATTAGACCTGCTGATATTGCAAGTACTGAATCTGGAAAAAATGTTAGAGGTACTAATGAAAACATCACTATATATATAAGTGGAGCTAATACACCAAATGTTTTTACATATTCTTTTATTGTATATATATCAACATTATTACCTATATATCTATTTGTAATTACTACAAAAGCTAATATCCCTATTATGACTAGTATTTTTTTTAACTTATTATTCATATTTTCTCCTATTATTTAGTTTATATCTATTTATCCATGAATTTATACTAGATTTATTATATTGTGTAAACTTATCTTTGTTTAAATATTCTTCATTAAAAATTAAGTCTAATATATGAATTGAATTTTTCCCTCCATTTATCATAAACTTAACACATGTTTCACAGTAACATATAGTATAATCACTTTTTGTTTGAGAACATCTTTTTTCAAGTTGTTTTTTCTTATTTTCATTGTCTGTAAATATAGCTCCACAACACATAGAACTACTTCTATTTTTTTCAAATTCACTGTATTTAATTCCTAAGCTTTTAAGTATATCTCTTGCACTTATATATATAGATTCAACGCCTCTTATTGCACAAGAATCATGTATTGCAAATTCTATATTTAGATCACTATAATATCCAATTAACCTATTATCTAATCCAAATTCTCTTATGACATCTAATAAAAAATATACTTCTATATTTTTACTATTTTCACTTAAACTTTTATAACAATTAGGACATGACGTTATAACCTTTTTAACATTGTTAGTATTTAGAGTTTCATCTAAATTTTTATAGTATTTTTCAAATGATTTATAATCTTTTATCATTATACTTGGTTTATAACAACAAGAAAAAGTTATTCCTATATTTTTTATATGACCTCTTAAATAATTATATATATTTAGTATAATCTTTTCATCATACCCACTCAAACTACACCCTGGCATAAATAATACATCAGCATCTTCATCTATAAAAGTTTTTCTAAATAATTTATTATTGCTGCTAATTTGATGTATTTTATATGGTAGTTTACTCATTTTATCACCTTCCTTAAACTTATTTTAAAATAATTTTTTATATAATTTACAAAACAATATGGATTGGCTTAGCCAATCCACATTATTTTTCTTTTAAAGATTTATTTAAATTACTATTTTTTTCATTGTAAATCTTTTTAAGCATATATCCAAGTATACTTAATGCAAATAATATCATAAGGCCTGTTACTACAAATTTTAAGGAACCTGTTAACATATCTCCAACATAAGAATATATTATAGTTGCAGGAAGCTGTCCTATGCCTGTTGCTATAAAAAATGAACTAAACTTCATTGAAGTAAGACCTGCTGCGTAGCTAACAAGGTCAAAAGATATAAATGGTAGTAATCTAGCTATTAATATTGTATGTTTTCCGTACTTGTCAAAGAAGTTATCTATGTTATCTAATGCATATTTGCTTGTAAGCTTTATAACTACATCTCTACCTAAAAATCTTGCTATATAAAAGCATAATGCTGCTCCTACCATTGAACTAGTCCATGAAAGCATTGCTCCTTTTACCCACCCAAATAAAGCCGCATTAGCAAAAGTTATTAAAAATGCTGGAAGTGGTGCTGCCACTGATTGAAGTATCATAAGTAAAAAAGATATTATAGGTGCTAATATACCAAAAGATAATATATATTCTTTTATAGCATCTATGTTTAGCATACTTAAATAAAATATCATCTGATTTATACCTTTATTTATCTGCGGTATAAATAAATATATACCTATTACTAATAACGATACACCTATTTTTACTGATATATTTTTTAATTTATTATCTATTTTTATCACCTACTATGTCCTATTTATATATTTTTTATGACATTATGACCATTTATAATATAATTCATAATAATATTTAAATTTTTAAAGTCATTCTTAAATATTTTAGCATAAACAGTGCAAAATTCTTATAAATATATATATTGTAATTTTATATACCAATAACTACATATATTGATTTTTTCTATACATAATTTATATTTTACAAAAATTTATTTATATATAAATTTTGTGTAACAATTTTTATCAAGATGCATATCATAAATATTAATATGTATAATTGGAGGTTTTATGCCTAGAAATAAAGTTCTTAATAACTGTAATTTAATAGTCAATAATTGTAATTCATTTTCTAATCAAAATCTTATACTAGTTACTATATTGGCAGCAATCATAGGTCAAGAAATAGAAAACGATGAAGAATTAGCACTTCTTGGTACATTTTTTATAGTTTTAGGAGAACAGTTATCTTTAGTCTCTGAAAGTAGAATAGTATGTAGAGAAGTCAATAAAGAATTAGAAAATTTAAATGATGAAGCAGAAGTTGATGAAATTAATGAAGTATTTTTAAGAAATACCTCAAGAAAAAAAGTAAAAAAAATTAAGAAAAAATACATAAAAAAATATAGTGACAAAAAATAAAAAGGCTATAATTTATGCATTATAGCCTTTTTATTTAAATTACTCTCTATAGTAATTTTTTTCTCTTGCTGTTTTTTGATCATTATTTAAATTACTATTTTTAGTTCTAGTTTTGCTGCTATAGATAGCTTCATTTTCTGATGCCATCTTAGCATTTACTTCAGTTTCATTAGCTCCATTTATACCTAATTCATGTGCTATTTCTATTTTTTCATTTTCATAATCTTGCATTCTTCTAGTGCTATGTTTTTTTTGGTTAGTCATGTTGCCACATCCTTTGGTTTTATTTCTATATATATTATTTCACTTCTATAATTTAAAATTCTTATAAAACATTACCAATTTATATATCTATCTACCATGTATATCTTTAAGCTTTTCTTTATCAACCCTTACTTCACTATCACCATATGCACACTTGCTAAATATCTTTTCTGCTTCTTCTAAGCTTAACCCTTTTATTTCCATATTCTTAGGGTCAGATTCTCCTATGTTATCTTTATCTAATCCATAGAGATAACATACTGCTTGTGGTAAAAAGCCTAGAAGCCTTGCTCCTATGCAATCTGCTGCTAGTGGATCTGTTGATGCTATAATAAGTCCTGGTGTATCTACTGCCATTCCATTATGAGGTCCTGTACCTACCATAGCTTTATCACAGCTTATTATACTTAAGTCTATAGGTATTTCATTTGCCATAGCTCTTATGAATCCATGCAAGTCCTTATGAATCCCTGTATTTTTTTTTGGATACCCATGGATTTCTGCTGGCGGCCATCCCATTGCTATATTTTTTATCGCACTTGTTATTGTTGCTTCTTCATGATGCTTTAACTGAGTAAATGATATTATTACATCTGCTTTATTTACTATTTCATTTATAGGAGTTGATTTTATTATGTCATGCTTTAGCTTTAAATCTATATATGGACCATAATTCATATCAACAAATTCTATTTTTTCTTCTTCTATTATTTTGTCATACCCTACATTTTTCATAACCTCTGTAGTCTTTTTACTTCCAGATCCTGTTGCTATATATATTTTGCTAGGTTCTTTTTCTTTTATATACTGTATAAGTGTTTTTAAAGTTTTAGGACCTACAATTCCTGCATCTTTTGGTTTGCTATCTTTTACCCAGTTAGGATTTATAACTACTGCGTCTCCTTTTTTTATAATTTTATCTATTGGCAATAAATCTAAAGCTTTTTCTAATGATTTAGATTCTGTCATTGCCTTAGTTATTGAAACTATAGGTTCTTTAATCCTTCTCTCTCTTATCATAAAATCACCTCGTCTTTAGTATTTTTTTAAAATTTTAAATTTTATGTAACTAGCTATTATCATCAATATTTATATATCTATTATTTTCATATATTTAAATAAAATACTAGCAACTACTAAAGGATTCTAATTTCATATATAAAAATAGTCTAAGTTTGTATAAAACTTAGACTATTTTTACCCATTTACTTTCAAGAAGGGATATTTCATTTTTATTTTCATCAACTATTTGATGTATTGCTATTATATAATCGTCTTCATATTCTATCTGACTTTCTACCACTACTTCATTATTATATTTAAGCTGCTTTTCATAAGCTACTAAAAGTTCACTTATTCTATAGTTTTTAAGTACTTCAAAAGGCATTGAATCTATTATCCACATTATATAATGAGAATTACCTACATGTATATTTATATCTATATCAGAGTATCTTATATCAAAATTCTTAGATATATCTATTCTAGATGGTCTTCTCATTTTTAACTTATTTATCTTAACACTTCTATCCTCTTTTACTTCATATCTCTCATAATAGCTACTTGGTATACTGCAAGGCTTAGCTTTTTTTATATCTATATAAAATGCTAAAGTGTCTCCACTTAATATTAATTCTTCTTTTTCATTATATATTTTAAAGTTTCTAAGTGCATAAAACTTTCTAAATGCTTTTACATATGTTACAATTTTAAGCTTTTCTTTATAATTAGCTTTACCATGTACTTTTATATCATAATTAAATATAACCCAAGTATAATCACTTTCTTTAAAATCAGTAAATGATGCTCCTAAGCTAATATCCTGGCTAAATGCTGCATCTGACATAAAATCCATATATGACGAAAAATTACATTCGCCTCTTATATTCGTATCTCTATACGTTACTTCATATATTTTTTCAAATACTTTAGACATAATTAAAACTCCTAATACTTGTAATTATTCCTCTACTTTATTGATTATACTTCAAATTATATTCGAAATCAAATTAATATTATTTTACATAATTAAACTCAAAAACTATATATTTTACTTAGTTGCCAATTTAGTATATAATTCTATTATAGAGTAATTATTTAATATTCTATTACCAAGTTATAATATATTTATTATAATATTGTTCATATAAAAAAGGAGAGATATATATATATGGCTGTAAAAATAGTTACCGATAGTACTTCTTATATACCTAATGAGTATATACAAAAATATGACATATCTATCGTCTCATTAAATGTAGTTATGGATAATAACAGTATACGTGAGCTAGATGTAGATAACAAAGTCTTTTATGATGATATGGAAAAATGTGAGGAAATCCCTAAATCATCTCAACCATTTCCCGAAGAAATGTTAGATACATTTGAGAAAATAGTAAAAAATGGAGATTCTATTGTAGGAATATTCTTATCTTCTAAACTAAGCGGAACTTTTTCAAATGCTAACTTAATAAAGAATATGACAATTGAAAATTATCCAGATGCCGATATTACAATAATCGACTCTAAGACTACTTGTATGCAAATGGGATTTGCAGCTATTGAAGGTGCTAAAGCATCTTTAGAAGGAAAATCAAAAGACGAAATAGTTGATATAGTAAATCATACACTTGATAAAAGCAATTTCTTATTTACACCAGAAACACTGGAGTATTTAAAAAAAGGCGGTAGAATAGGTTCAGCTTCTGCCCTTTTAGGTACTTTACTTCAAATAAAACCAATTCTTACTGTTAGAGATGGTATAACTGGAGTATATACTAAAGTTAGAACTAGAAAAAAAGCAATTAATACTATTGCTAATACCGTGTTTGAAGATATCGAAAAAAACGGACTTGGAGATGTTATAGTCCATCATATAAACTGTGAGGAAGATGGATTAGAGCTTGCTAAAGCTTTAGAAGCTAAGTTAAATATTCCTGTTAAAATACAATCTATAGGGCCTATTGTAGGTGTTCATGTTGGACCTGGAAGTATAGGTATTGCTTACTTTACAAAATAATATAATTTTAGGCACTTATTATTTAATGATAGCATTTTATAAATTACATATTTTTCATTTTTATTTAAGTAAATAACTTTTAAATATTATAAAAGGTATGAAATACAAGTTGTATTTCATACCTTTTTATAATATTTATTCATATTTACAATTATTTATTCATAGTCATAAATATTTTTTCTGGAGTCATTGGTAAATCATTTATTCTAACACCTACACCATTGTATATAGCATCTTGTATAGCCGGTGCTGGAGTATTTACAACAACCTCTCCAACAGACTTAGCTCCAAATGGACCTGTTGGTTCATGAGTTTCTACAAAATCAACTATTATATTACCTACATCGCATCTAGCTGGTATTTTATATTGCATAAATGTATTAGTATCCATTTTACCTTTATCCGTATATCTTATTTCTTCAAATAATCCAAGTCCTATACCTTGTACTATTCCACCTTCAACTTGAACTTTAGCAAGATTTTTATTTATAACAGTTCCACAGTCTACTACTGCTACATAATCTATTACATCAACTTTACCGGTTTCTTTATCTATTTCAGTTTCTACAAATCCTGCTATAAATGGAGGAGGTGAAACAGGGCTACCATGAGATGCACATCCCACTAATTGATTTTTTTCAGGCCCTACGGTACAGTCAACAGCTATATCAAATACTAATATAGACTTATTTTCTGTAAATACTTTTTCCCCATCAAACTCTACATCTTCTTTATCTACACCAAGTCTAGTTGCTCCTAAACTCATTATTTTATTTCTAAGTTCATTAGCAGCTTTTACTACTGCCATACCTGTTACATATGTTGTAGATGATGCATATGAACCTGGATCATATGGAACTACATCTGTATCTGCTGCTATTACAGTTATTTTATCCATGGTAGTTTCAAGTATTTCACAAGCCATTTGAGAAAGTATAGTGTCACTTCCCGTACCCATATCCGTTGAGCCTACTAGTAATGTATAATTTCCGTCATCGTTTAATCTTATTTCAGCACTTGCTGTATCTATCCCTGCAATTCCAGAACCTTGCATAGTAAGTGCCATACCAACACTTCTAACTTTTCCATTTCCTAAGTCTTTAGATGGGTATTTTTCATTCCATTTTATAAGATTTTTCCCTTTTTCTATACACTCTTTTAGATCTACTGAATTTAAAGTCTTATCATATGCAAATGAAATTTCTCCTTCATTTACTATATTTTTAAGCCTAAGTTCAGTTGGGTCCATATTTATCTCTTTTGCTAATTTATTTATAGTAGACTCTACTGCAAAACATCCTTGAGTAGCACCATATCCTCTAAATGCTCCTGCTGGCATTTTATTAGTATATACTACATGCCCTTTAAATCTAGATGCTTCTAATTTATTGTACATTGGCATAGTTTTTTCACCTACTAATCCAAATGTAGTTGATGCATGTTCTCCATAAGCACCAGTATCAGATAATGCATCTATATCTATAACTTTTATTATTCCATCTTTAGTGGCACCTATTTTAACATTTAATTTCATAGCATGTCTACTAGTTGAACAATTTTGAGTTTCTTTTCTGTCATAAAGTATTTTGGCTGGTTTTCCAGTTTTAAGTGTAACTATTGCACTAAATATTTCAACACAAGCAGTTTGCTTACCTCCAAAACCACCACCTATTCTTGGTTTTATAACTCTTATCTTACTAGATGGTATGTTTAAAGCTCTCGATAGATGTCGCCTAACATGAAATGGTATTTGTGTAGAACTTACTACTACCAATCTTCCCATATGATCTAGGTAATTATAAGATCTATAAGTTTCCATCATAGAATGAAGTTGTGATTGAGTATAATATGTTTCTTCTATAACTACGTCACATTCATTTAAAGTTTTTTCTACATCTCCTTTAGTATAATTATGAGTTGATACTATATTTTTCTCTCTAATCATACCTATATCAAAGTTGCAATGTCTCTCTTCATCATGAACTAATATATTAGTTTCAGTTGCCTTTTCAAAATCAAGTACTGGTTCTAGTACTTCATATTCTACTTTTATCATATTCATAGCTTTAACTGCTGTTTTTTCATCCTTAGCAGCAACTATTGCAACTTCATCTCCTACATATCTAACAGTATCTTCAAGTATTAATCTATCATATGGCGATGGCTCTGGGTAAGATTGACCTGCTAGTGTAAACCTAGTATCTGGTACATCTTTATATGTAAGTACACATTCCACTCCATCTACTAATAAAGCTCTTTTAGTGTCTATATTTTTTATTTTCGCATATGCATACGGGCTTCTTAGTATTTTTACAACTAAAGCATCTTTTGATGCTAAATCGTCTGTATATACTGGTTTTCCTGTAGCTATTGCCATTCCGTCTATTTTACCTATACTTTTACCTATTATCTTCATTTAATTTACCCCCAGATAAGTTTTAACTGCTCTTAGCTGTCCCATATACCCTGTACATCTACATAGATTTCCAGTTAAGTAGTGTATTATATCCTCTTCTGTAGGATTGTTTAATTCTTCTTTCATTGCTATTACTGTCATTATAAATCCTGGTGAACAAAATCCACATTGTTCAGAACCTTCACTAACTAATATCTTAGCAAAGTCACTAGCTTCCTTTTCTAATCCTTCTATTGTTGTTATCTCTTTATTTATAGCTCTAACTGTTAAAGTTGCACAAGATAGTACTGGCTTTTTATCTATCCATATAGAACATAAGCCACAGCATCCTGTATCACAGCCTCTTTTTACACTTAAGTTCCCTAATTTTCTTAAAGTGTCTACTAAATACTCTTCACATTCTATGTCAACTTTTCTTTTTTTACCATTTACTTTAAGTTCTACTAACATTATATAACCTCCATTATAGCTCTTTTTATAAGTACCCTAGCCATAGCATATCTATATTCTTTAGATGCTTTCATATTAGTTCCAAAAGATAATTCATCAACTGCTATTTGTACAGCCTTATCTATATTTTCATCAGTTATATTATTGTTCGATAAAAACTCACTTGCATTTTTTGCTTCTTTTGCAACTTGAGGTCTAGCTCCTATACATATTTTAAATGTATTATCTAATTTTGATACTGCTACATTTACTATTGGATAGTCACTTTTAGCATTTCTTAAAGATTTATATGATGCTTTTTTATTATTCTTTTTTATGTATATCTTAGTTAATAAATCTTTTTCATAACCTTTATCTAAAAATTTATCTAAAGTCATTCTTCCTTTACTAAAAGTCTCTATTTCAGTATCTAAACAAAGTAGAGCTATTATTAAATCAGAAAATCCATACTTAGAAAATACTGTAGCACCTACAGTTACAACACTTCTAAATTGAACTCCTATTATATCTCTTACACTGTGGTTTAAAATATCACCAAAGTTATTTTTTATTATATCACTAGTTTCTAATTCTCTAAATGTTGTCATAGCACCTATTTCAACATAATCTTCATCTTCTTTTATATAATCTAGATTTAAATTAGATAACTCTATTCCTGTGCCTATTCTTTTTTTACCCATCCTTAAAAAAGCACTTCCACCTATTATCTGATTATTTTTTCTTTTCATTAATATGGCATATGCTTCTTCTATTGTTGTCGGTTGAACAATGTCTGTAAGTGTAAACATATTTCCTCCCCAATTTGTATTAGTTTTGATTAATTATACCATATTTTAGCCATTCTAGACAATAAAATTCGTTATATATACTAACGTTTATTTTCCATTTAAAAAGTAAGTTCGATTTTATTTAACTTAAAATATATTTACTGTTTTTAATAAAAAAAGTCATTCTAAATATTTTTTAGAATGACCTTTAAATTTAAATATTAAGCAAAAGCTTCATTTCCTATAGCTAATTCTTTTATAGCTTCTATAACTCCATTTTCATCATTGGTTTTTGTTACAAACCTTGCTTTTTCTTTTATTTTATCCTCTGCGTTTCCCATTGCAAAACTATAGTAAGCCGATTCCATCATCTCTAAATCATTCATATGATCTCCAAATACCATAGTTTCTTCATATGATATATTAAATTTTTTTTGTATTACTTTTATAGCTTGCTTTTTATTTCCATTAGATTCACATATATCTAGACTATTAGGCCCAGACATAGATATACTTAAATCTTTCTTATAATCTTTAATATTTGTTAACACGTCTTTTATTATATTTTCATCTGCAAAAACACTAACCTTCATTATACTATCATTTATCTTGGTTATATCTTCTACAACCTCAACATCTGTATTCCATGCTTTACAAGCTATCTTAACCTTTAAACTTTCACTATATGTTTTTTCTTTTCCACAAAATATAGTATTATGATTAGCATATTTTCTTATAATGTTTGATATACTTTTTAATTTTTCTTATCTATATAATTTTCATATAAAACTTCGCCCTTATAGACAACTAAATTTCCATTGTTAGGTGCAAGTATTATATTATCTATTATTTCTTTCTTAAATATATTAGTTAAAGACTGTATTTCCCTACCACTTACTGCTGCAAATAGTATGTTATTAGAATTAAGTTGTTCTAAAACTTCATAAAATTCTTTATCAACACATTTATTTGAGTCAAGTAGTGTCCCATCCATATCTGAACCGATTAATTTTATCATACCCTTTACTCCTTGCCATATATTTTGTAAATTTATTGTATATCACTTATACAACATTATATAATAATTATAAACTTTTAGAAAGGATTGTGCTTTATGAAAATAGTTTCATCAAAAAAAGATCTAGATATAGCCCTTAACGATAGCGAAAATAAAATTGTAGTTAGTAATTTTAAAATTGTAAATTCTTTAAAGTTGCTTAACAATATTAATATAACGCATGCACAACGAAACAGATGCAAATATACCCTAGAAAATAATATAGATGATTCGGCATTTTTAGGATTTATAGGTTTTGCACCAATAATATCTGAAATAGGAAACGTTTCATTCTTAAATTCTATGGGTATAATTTCTAGTGTAGGTTTACATCAAATACTTATAATATTAAGTCATTATACTATAAAATATGACGATAAAAACAATAATATTATATTAACTAAGATATAATAATTCATAATAAATTAATTTTAGGAGGGCTTATGATTATAAATATAACCGATTTAGCAAAAAATGCGTTAGATAATTTATTTATAGAGTATAATGTTGATTAAAAAAATATAAGACTTTATTTAAAAGAAATTGCATGACATGGACCTATATTTGACTTGGCTCTGGATGAGGCAAAAGAAAATGATAATATATTTAAAGTAGATGGGTATAATGTAATAATTGATAAGGATTTATCTACTAAATTTAGTGTTGTTAACATCTATTATAATTCATTTGAATATTATGGTAATTTTAAAATAACAACTGATTTTATATGGAAAGATGAATACCATTACTGCGATTGGTCTAAAAAATGGTAAAAAATACCCTAGCTTACTAGGGTATTTTTTATATTAGTCTTATGTCTTTATAAAATTTCTTGTTTATAAAAAGTTTAGTTAATATTTAATTTTGTTGTAATTTAAAATCCTTATTACCTAAGACTCTTATTCAAACAAGCTTAAATAGTCTTCATATCCTTCTTCTTTCATTTTCTCTTTAGGTATAAAGTTTAAGGATGCTGAATTTATGCAGTATCTAAGACCACCTTTTTCTTTAGGGCCATCATCAAATACATGACCTAAGTGAGAATTGGCCTTGCTACTTCTAACTTCTGTTCTGAACATACCATGAGAAAAATCACTTTTTTCCATTATAGAATTTTTATTTACTGGCTTTGTAAAACTTGGCCATCCACATCCTGAATCAAATTTATCTTTTGATGAAAATAAAACTTCACCACTTACTATATCTACATATATACCTTCTTCTTTATTATCAAAATACTTATTTTTAAATGCAGGTTCAGTCTTATCATTTTGTGTTACTTCAAATTGAATTGGAGTTAGTTTCTTTTTTAGTTCTTCTCTATTAAAATTATTTTTATCCCAATTTTCCTTTATAAACTTATATCTACCTGATCCTACATAATACATATAGTAATGATTTGGATTTTTCTTATAATAATCTTGATGATAGTCTTCCGCTTCGTAAAATTTAGTAGCTTCTCTTATCTCTGTAACTATTTCAGAATCAAATACCTTACTATTTTCTAGTTTTTTCTTTGATCTAGTAGCAATCTCTTTTTGCTCTTTATCATGATAAAATATTACAGTTTTATATTTTTCTCCTCTATCATTAAATTGACCATAACTATCTGTTGGGTCTATTTGTTTCCAATATATATCTAAAAGTTCATCATAACTTATTACTTCATCATCATAAGTAACTTCTATAGCCTCTATGTGGCCTGTTTTATCACTACAAACTTCTTCATATGTAGGATTTTTCGTGTGTCCTCCAGTATATCCTGATACAACTTTAAGTACTCCATCATATTTATCAAAAGGTTTTACCATACACCAAAAACATCCACCTGCAAAAGTTGCCTTTTTTATCAAACTTATCACTCCTTATAAAATATATACGTTATTTATTCCCTTTTTCTACATTAGATAATCTCCTTTTTATATAGTCTTTTTCTAAAGATATTTTATAATCTTCATATATATTAGCACTATTATTATTTAATATATTTTTTATTTAGATTTATAAATCTTATGTAGTAGTATACAGAAAGTGTCGTTATGACCAATCCTAAAATCAAGTACATATGTATTGTTGATGTAGTCATATCTATATTTTTATTTATCTTAGATTCTTGTGGTAACTTTAAAACTATAGACATTGAGTTATTTATAATATGTAAAAAAATTGGAATTAAGATATTTTCATATTTTATATATAATATACAAAGCACCCCTCCAAACAAACTTGCAAGTATAGATTTATCTATGCTATGACCTATTCCGAATAAAATAGATGATATTAATATACCAATTTTATAATTATATTTTTTAGATATACTGATAAATAATACTTTCCTAAATATTATTTCTTCTAATATTGGTCCTATTATTGCTACACTTACTATCATTATAATAATATTTCCTGTATATATTGGATCACCTGATGATGTTAATAAGCTATTTTCATATGGTTTATAAGTTAACATAGCTATAGATATTAATAGCAATGTAACTCCTAAGCTTAACATAATGGAGTTTATATATCGTCCTATTATTTCTTTTATGTCTAATTTTTCTTTGAAATCTATGTAAGATTTTTTTATATCATCTATTGATATCCCTAAATATAATAATAAAATTATTATAGATATTACCTGAGTACAAATAATAAATACCTTATTTCTATCATCATATATAGATAGATTCATAAGAATACCTATATACTTATAATTAAAGGTTAGTACTATTAAAAATGATATTACTTGTATTAATATAAAATCTATTATTTTTATATCACTCTTTCTCCTCATAAAATGTCTCCTAGTTCATATATGATTTTTACATTTTAATACTTCCCTTTATATTATATCATTAGATATCAATTTTAAATTAATATTATTTATCATTAACTTAAAATAAAATATTACTATTGTTTATATACAAGCTACTTACCTAAATTTAAATGTATAACTTTATTTTAAATAAAAAAGAGCTTATATATTAATCTATATAAACCCTTTTTATTTATTTATTTATCAAGTTCTAAATATGCTTCTAATCCTTCTTTTAAAATTTTAGATGCCTTAGCTAAATCTTCTTTATTTAATATATATGCAAGTCTTATCTCATCTTTTCCAAGACCTTCTGTTGCATAAAATCCTTCAGCAGGACAAGGCATAACTGTTTCTCCATCTATATCAAAATCTTTCAATAACCATTTTACAAAATCATCAGCACTTTTAACTGGTAATTTAGCAACTATATAAAATGCACCAGTTGGTTTTTTACATATAACTCCAGGTACTTTTACAAGTTCATTATATAATACGTCTCTTCTTTCCTTATATTCTTTATTCACATCTTGTAGATAAGATTTATCAGTTTTATAAAGTTCTACAGCTCCTATTTGCTCTAAAGTAGGTACTGATAGCCTAGCTTGACATAATTTTAATATTTGTGCCATAAATTCTTTATTTTTAGATGCTAGTGATCCTATTCTAGCTCCACAAGCACTATATCTTTTAGATACACTGTCAACTATTATAACTCTATCTTCTACTTCTTTAACACTTCCTAAACTAGTATATTCTCCATCATATACAAACTCTCTATAAACTTCGTCTGCTATTATCCATAAATCATGTTCTTTAGCTATATCACTAATCATTTTTATTTCTTCCTTAGAGTAAACTACTCCTGTTGGATTGCCTGGGTTTGAGAATAATATAGCACGAGTTTTTGAGTCTATCTTTTCTACTATTTCTTCCTTTTTAGGTAAGTGGAAACCATTTTCTGCAAGTGTAGTTATTGGCTTGATCTCAACACCTACTGAATTTGCAAAACTATTGTAGTTTGAGTAAAATGGTTCTGGTATTAATATATTGTCTCCTTCATTACATAAAGCTATCATGCAGAAAAATAATGCTTCACTACCACCATTTAATATAAGTATATCTTCCTTTTCAAAATCTATATTATATTCATTATAGTATCTTTTTATAGCTTCTCTAAGTTCGTCTAACCCTTCTGATAAAGCATACTCTAATACATCTTCTTTGTTACTTGAAATAGCTTCAAAGAAACTTTTAGGTGTTATTATATCGGGTTGACCTATATTAAGATGATAAACCTTTTTTCCTTTTTTCTTGGCTTCTGCTGAATAAGTTAATAATTCCATTATAGTAGAAGCTGGTACTGATTTTATTCTTGAAGAAATATTCATAACGTTTGCCTCCTAATGATTCATTGTCAGTTATTTTATTTTTGATATCTAATTAACGTTTCATCTATATTCTAACATAAATATAATTTTTTTTTAATGTTTTTACATATTTACCCAAAAGTAATTATTTTCAATATATTAAGTAAATTTAGTAATATATTGAATTTTATTGTCTATATGTATATATTTATAAATGTAAGTGTAGTATTTAACTTAATAATTTTATATTAGTACTAGGAGGAATATTTATGACAAATTTAGTTAGCCCTAATTGGTTAAAAGAAAATATGGATAATAAAGACTTAGTTATAGTGGATTGTAGGTTTGACTTAATGGACAAAGAATACGGTAAAAAAAGCTACAATGAGAGCCATATAAAAAATGCAGTAAGAGTTGATATAGAAAATCAGCTATCTAGTGAGGTTAAAATCCATGGTGGTAGACATCCTCTTCCTAGTGTAGATGACCTAGTAAATACCTTTAAAAGTATAGGGATAGATAATAATTCTATAGTTGTAGCATATGATGAGGGTGATTTAGCAGGGCCTTCTAGATTATGGTGGATATTAAAGTATCTAGGTCATGATAAAGTTTATGTTTTAAACGGAGGTATAAATGAATTTAAAAGCATTGGTGGAGAAATTACTAATGAAATACCAAAAACTAAAATAGGTAACTTTAAAGCTACTGTAAACAATAATATGAGAGTTGATATGAATTATGTAAAAGAGAGATTATATAATAAGGATATTGCTATCATAGATTCCAGAGAATATAAAAGATACTTAGGTGAATTTGAGCCAGTAGATAAAAAAGCTGGACATATACCTAGTGCCAAGAACTATTTTTGGATGGATGTATTAAATAAGGACAATGAGTTTATAAACTTAAAATGTTTAGATGATTTAAAAAGACACTTTGAAAAGTTAAATGATTATAAGGAAATTATAGTTTATTGTGGTTCTGGTATAACAGCTTGTCCTAATAGTTTAGCTCTTAGTGAAGTTGGTATATGCCATAAAGTATATCCTGGAAGTTTTAGTGACTGGATAAGTTATGATGAAAATGAAGTTAGTACTTTAAGCGAATAAATTAAAAAGCATGTTAGGTAATATCAACTAACATGCTTTTTAATTTAAATTATTATTTCTTATCGTTATCCACAACAACTTTATTTTTTCCTGTATTTTTAGCTTTATACATATTTTCATCTGATTTTTTTAAGGTATTTTCATAATGTATATTTGAAAAAGCCACTCCTATACTTACAGTTGTTTTTATATCCTTGCTCCAACTTATACCTTCTACTGAAGACCTAATCATTTCAGCTAAAAGTAATACTTCTTCTTTTATTTTATAACAGGATATTATTACAAATTCTTCTCCACCATACCTACATAAATAAGTGTGTTCTTGCAATAATTTTTTTATGGTATTAGTTATAACTTTTAAAACTTCATCTCCAAATTGATGCCCATAAGTATCATTTATATATTTAAAATTATCTATATCTATCATTACTATAGAGAATTTTATATTTTTATCCAATAGCTCCTCATATTTACTATCAAAATAAGCTCTATTGTATGTATTTGTCAGTTTATCTTGTAATGTTAAATGTTTCATACTTATTAACCTATTTTTATTATACCTATGTATTACGACAAATATAATACTTCCAAATAGTATTATTATAAATAGAAACTTTATCATATTATTTTCCTTCTCTAACTTGTACTCTTTACTAGCTTGTTCTATTATATAATATGAATAATCTTTGTATTTATTGTCTTCAGATTCTTTTATTACCTCAAGTAACTTATCTGTATATAAATTCGCTTCATTATATTTTTTTTGTTCTTCTAATAATTTTATTAATCTTGTTAAGGCATACCTTATGTCCTGTTCTCTATTTTTTTCATATTCATCTTCTTTAAGTACTTCTTTATATGTATATACAGCACTATCAATATCTCCAATAGCCTCATAATATTTACCCGTAGCAAGTTGATATATAGTTTTTCTATTTCCCACCATTAACTTTTCATTATTTAACAGTTCTTTAGATTTATCTAAATATATCTTTGCTTGTTTTGAATTATTTTCTGATAAATAAATTGAAGATTTTATAGTATATATCAATATATTTAAATCATAATATTCATTTACATCTATATAATTACTATATTTTTCTACCTCTTCTATGTATTTTTTTGCATTACTATACTCATTGTTTTTTAAATATATTTCAGCTATGTTTAAATTTCCATACACTTGTATAAATTTATTTTTATATTCATCATTAATTTTTATATCAAGTCCATCTTTTATACTCTTTATTCCGGTGCTTTCACCTTCTATCTCCGAAAACAATACACCTAGATCTACTAAGCATTTAGCTTCATTAAATTTATCATTCATTTTTTTAGATAATATTAGCGTGTTTAATATATATCTAGATGCTTTTGCATAGTTTTGTTCTAGTAAATACGCACTTTGAAGTTTACTGGATACTATAAATTTAGAATTTATTGATAAATGCTTACTTTGTTCCATTGTAGTTAGTATGTTTATAACTTCTTTTAATCCTCTTTCTGTATTTCTAATATAATCAGTCATTTGAATTATATATTCACATACTATGTTGTAATCTTTAGGCTTTATTTTTGAAAATTCATTTTTTAAGATATCTATTGCTTTATTATATTGTTTATCATATGTATTTTTTTTAATTTTACTTTCTATTTGCATAATCTCATTTTTTATATTTTGTTTATGTGCCCCATATGATAATGATATACATGTAGCAATAGCTATGATTATATATATTATTTTTCTTATTTTTACTCCCCCCAAAATATATCCTTTCTTTTTTGTATAGATATTCCTAAACTTCTTACAGTTTATATTTTATCATATTTTTAAATTTTGTCATATTTTACATTTTTATTTAATTATTCTTTATATATCAAACTATCTTCATAGTTACTTTTATAATAAAAAACTCCCTATTTCTAGGGAGTTTTTGTTATAACCTATTATTTTTTATATCTTTTTGTATCTTCTTTAAAGCTTTTTTAGAGCCTCTTTTTATATCTTTCTCTAATTTTCTTTCCTTGTAACTTACAAATAAAGAATTTAAATCATAATCTCTAGGGTATAAATCAATAGCTTTTAGATTTAAGCTAATTCTTTTTATATTTACATCTATTATCTCTTCATTATACAATACCTTGACGTTGTTAAACTTATCTACACCTTCATATACTATAGCAAATTCATCTTCATCTAGTAATTTTACTCTATCTCCCATTTCATAATTAGGTATACCTTTTAATACTTCTAATGCTTCTTCTGTTTTATTAATTTTATTTCTATCTACTAAGTCAAGGTTGTAATTCTTACTTTCTATATATCTTTTCGCTCTACTTAGTACTTTATTTCTTATACCCATTTTCTTTGATATAAATAAAGCATTACTATCCTCTGATTTACCTATAGTAAGTTTATATAATGGTTCTAATGTATTTTTATCAAACATCATTCCTGCATTTTCAAACTCTGGATGCATTGTTGCAAAATGTTTAATCTCTGCATAATGAGTTGATGCTACAATTATAGATCCCATTTTATATAACTCTTCAAGTATTGATATTGCAAGACCCGCACCTTCATTAGGCTCAGTTCCTGACCCAATTTCATCAAATAATACTAATGTTGACTTATTTGACGCATTTATAATGTTTGCTATATTTTGTATGTGAGATGAAAATGTACTTAAAGAATTCTCTATGCTTTGATTATCTCCTATATCAACAAATATCTTCTCAAATACGCTTATTTCAGTATTTTTATCTGCACATATATCAAATCCACATTGAGTCATAAGAGTTAAAATTCCAACTGTTTTTAAAGCTACAGTTTTCCCTCCTGCATTAGGTCCTGTTATAACTAAACTTCTATAATCCTTACCTATTACAAAATTAAGAGGAACCACATCACCTTTAAGTAGTGGATGTTTTCCATTTATTATATTTATATATCCATAGTTATTTAGTTTAGGTGTTATTCCTTTTATAGAATCGCTATATTTAGCTTTTGCAAATACCATATCATATTCTGCAATTATTTCTATATTTATTTTTATATTTTGTATTTTTTCATAAATAAGGTCTGTTAAATAAGAAAGTACCTTGTATTCTTCTATAGATTCTTCTGATTTTAAAGTTATAAGCTCTATACTAAATTTTGAGACACTATTAGGTTCTACAAAAACTGTATTTCCTTTTGATGATGTATCTAATACTACACCATCTACCTCATTTTTATATGATGCTTTAATAGGTATTACATACCTTTCATCTCTTTTACTTATTATAAATTCTTGTATATATTTTTTGTTTCCTGATGCTGTTAAAAACTTGTTTAATCTTTCTCTTATTTTTCCTTCAGCAACTTCAATATTTCTTCTAATTTTTTTTAATTCTTTACTAGCATTAGAATCTACTTTATTTCCTTTTATACAATACTTAATTTCTTCCTCTATACTTTTACACTCTGTTATATTAAGTGCATAAGAACTTAATGCAGGGGAATAAAATTCTTTATCTATCATAAAAGATTTTATCTTTTTACATCCTCTTAAAAAATCTTCAATACGTATAAGTTCTGTAGGCTCTAGTATCATTCCTTTTTCTACTTTTTCTATAATCGGCATTATATTAAAAAGTCCTTCTAAAGGTATATGATTGCTATTTTCTATTATTTTTCTAGCTTCATTATTTTCATTTAACCTTCTTTTAACTACTTTATAGCTACTACTTGGCATTAATTTATCTATAAGTTCTTTTCCAAGTGAGCTTACGCAATATATTTTAACTAACTCTTTAACTTCGTTTAATTGTAATTTTTCATATGTTTGTGTGTTCATTTTTATCTCCTTTATTTATCAGCTTTTATTCTTAAAAGGCTTCTTGATAAATAAGGACTTTTATTATTGCTCCTTATTTATCAAGAAGCTCACACACACTCTCAAAATATTTATTTTTTTTCAAAAAATCCTCTCCTTCCTTAATACATTTTATTATCTCATATAAATAAGGTACTTTCAATATATCATAATCATTTATAATGTTTTTATATTAAAACATTATTTAATTAAATCAAATACTATTTTATTAATAAAAAAGTACTGGAAATTTTTAATTCCCAGTACTTTTGTTTAAAATATTTATGCAACCTCATAAAATTCTTCTACAGAGCTATCTTCTTTTTTATTTATAATTATATATTCTATACTTAAAACTATATTAAAAATCATCATAACTATAAATCCATATAAAAATGGGTTTAAATTATTGCCTATACCAATAGGTGATGATTTCATATATGCATAGTTAGCATTTATCGTTCTATCAACAAAAAATATTACTATATGATATAAATTTGTTGTAATAAGTATTTTCTTAAAATCATCTTTACTCATACCTATTTTCTTTACAAATAGTAAATAAACAGACCCCCAAAGTAATAGTATATGACCTATAAAATATGAGAATTGAGTTATATGAGGGAATGAAAAAGGATCTAGCCCTAAAAATATTAATGCTGATATTGAACCAAACATTCCCCAATAAGATCCCATTTTGCAAATGAAATCTTTCTTAAAAATCAATCCTATTGCCAACATAAGTATTGCTATCCTACAATGAAATAATGGTAGACCTTCTCTGATAAAATTATAGTTTCCAACAAAGTACCAAAGATATAATGTTAATTGTTGAACTAATAATATACTACCAGTAAAAACTTCAAATAATCTACTTTCCTTTTTTGATTTTATAATAAGTAAACTACCAAAAAAAGCTATCAATAATAATATTATGTGTATAATTCCAAAGTTAACAAAATTATTTTGTTCTGTAGATGTCCTAAAAAAATAATAAAATTTACCCATGTATGTCTCCTTAATTTGATTGTATACCTTCAATATTATAAATTGCTATAAGCTTTTTTGCAAATATTAAATTAATCCAATTATTTTTAGGAGACTTTTAATTATATTTTGATTAATATAATTTAATATATATGTTTTTCATTTCTTCTTCACTTATCTTTACATAATTGTTTTGTAATAGTCTTTGTTGTGTATTTATAACACTTTGAGCAAATATACTTATTTCTTCTTCCTTCATTCCAAATTCTCTAAGTGGTTTTTTAGTTAATAAATTATTCAATAATTTTTCTATTTCAAAATAAACATTTTTTTCATCATCTAATCCTAAGGTTTGAGCTAATACCTTATTTACTTCTTTTATCTTTCCATTTGGATTTTTTTCATTATAAAGCTTAAATACTTCTGTAAACATATGGTAGTTAGCCTCTCCATGAGGAACATGATAAACTCCACCTAATGGGTAACTCATAGCATGAACTGCTCCCACTCCAGTATTACCAAATGCTATTCCTGCATAGTTACTAGCCAATAAAAATTCTTTTAATAAATTTTTTCTATACTCTTTTCCATTTTCAACAATTTCTTTGTATCCTTTAATGATTATCTCAATTGCTTTTATAGCAAATAACTCTGTAAATGAATTTGATTTTGGTGAAACAAAAGATTCTATAGCATGTATTAATGCATCTACTGAACTCGACATAAATACATTAAAAGGCAAGTTCTTCATTAATTCTGGTATTAAAACTGCATAATCTGGAATTAATTCATCACATGCTAAACCTAGCTTAGTGTTTTTAGATTTTATTTCTGCTATAGATATATTTGTAACTTCACTTCCAGTTCCACAAGTTGTTGGTATTATTATAAGTTCTTTTTCTTTTACAAGTTCTACTTTTCTTTCAAATAAGTCTACACAATCATCAACATCTTTAAATATTAGCAATTTAGCTATATCTATAACAGTTCCACCACCTATAGCTATAACTCTTTTATAATCTAAATCTTTTATATCTTTTATTATGCCATTTATCATTTCATCATTTGGTTCTCCATTGCCATATTCATTTTGCAAAACCAAATTACAATCTAAGTTTAAATCCTTTATAAATCCATTATATATAGAACTACGAGTTAATATTAAATCCTTCTTTTCTAATTTAAATTCATCCACAAACTCTTTGAAGTTTTCGAAAGAATGAATTTCTGTTAATAGTTTTAATTGTTTCATATAATTTTCTCCTTATGTATTATTAATCTAATCATTTTTAATTTCCATCATATATTACTCCCACTTAAAACTTTTCCCTAATTTTATCTTTAATTATATATATAATTAAGGATAAAATCCATAATATAACTTAAATATTTATATAAAAGAGGTCCTTTCAATCATTTTTAAATTTAAAAATTTACATTAATAACAATTCTAATTATTTAGAATATTACATTTACAAATATTTACAATTTTCTGTGTTATAATATAAAAAAGGACTTTTATATTATAACTATGGATCCATATATATAAAGCCCAAACAATATAAGTATAATTTTTTTATTAAGTATAAATAATTATTTATAATAATTTAATAAAAGAATAATACTATAAGAGGATGGTGTACTTTATGAAAAAACTTGAAGCTCTTCTTATTATAGAAGGTATATTACTTGGAATAATTGGTGTATTATTCTTTACTAATCCAATACAATCATACTTTAATTTCACAACTATTGCTGGAATAATGTTAATTGTATCAGGTATATTTACATTAATTAGAGCATTTAAGTCAACAGACAAATCTCACTATATTTTTAGTGGTATTATAAACGTATTATTTGGTCTTATATTATGGTTATTCCCTATATCTACTACAAGTTCATTAATATTTGTATATGGTATATGGGCACTTGTAAGAGGACTTTACCTATTTATAGTATCATTTAAAAGAAAAACTTTTGGGTTTAATGCAAATACTTTATACAATATATGTCTTGTAATATTAGGTTTATTAATATTTATAAATCCTATACAGATATTACTTTATACTCCATTTATAATAGGAATTTATTTTATAATATCTGCTATATTTGAGATATACTTAGGTTTTAAATTATAGTAATTACTAAAAGCTAGTCAATTGACTAGCTTTTTTTTATAAAAATATTATTATGTATGAGTTTTAATTAAAATGATAAACTAAATATATATAAAGGAGGGATGCTTGTGGATAAACTACTATGCTCTTTTAAATCTGTTATAAATTGTGATAATTTTTCTACTTGTAGTAACTGCATGTTTAATAAACATTTTGTGCATCATTCTAACATGTCAGTTTTTAATATAGATGCTCTATCATTTGATAAAAGTCTAGTTAATGATACTAATTCTTTAACTAACTTTTTGAGTAAATTTATATCTGCATTGGATGAAAATTATAATGGTATGGAAATTTCTGAAATTCACTTTAAAAAAGATAATAGAGAAAAAAATCATTATGAACTAAAAGTAGTAAGTTATCCTTTAAATCCTAAAAGCTACATAAATAAATCTTAAAATAGTGTAAAATTTATATACACTTTAAGACACTAAGTTATTTAATTATTTTTGCCTTCTTGATGAACCATTTTTATAAGTAAAAATCCTATTCAAAGTGTATTATATTTTAAAACTTTAAATTAAATTATTTTAGATATTCAAATTACAAATATATAAAAAAGGACAGTTTAATTTTTAAAATTATTCTGTCCTTTATATATATTTATAAATAAGATTATGTATAAAATATTTAATTAAATAAACTATACACATATTAATTTACATTAATAATTCTTTCATTATGTCATTAGTTCAATAAATTATTTTGTGTTGAATTGTACTTTTTTATAAGTTCAACACCTAATATTGCCGATATTATTATAAAAATAGCAAGATTTATTGGGAAAAATAACACAAGTAAAAATATTGCTACAATATAATTTTCCATTATCGCACTTAAAAAAGTAGTAGCAACTACGCATGCTGAGAATACTGGGTCTACTCCAAATATAATCGAGATAGCAAACCCCATAGTAATTCCAGAAAACATTATAGGGAAAAGATGCCCTCCAATCCATCCTGTTGAAATACATAACTCTGTTGCTAAAAGCTTGAAAAAGCATATTATAAGAAGCCATGCTAATCCTAGACTTTTCCAATTTAATATTATATCTTTTAACTCATGTTCTCCAGAGAAAAATATATAAGGTATTGTTATACCTAATATTGCTAATAATCCCCCTCCTAAAACTGCTTTTATTACTTTATAATCATCTAAAGGTTTTAGTATCTTATTTAATACACTTCCCATTTTTTTATAATACAATGTTAAAAGCAATCCTACTATTAAAAGAGGTATAAAAATAATAGTTCCCTTTTGCCTATATTAGCCTTTGAAAATCTTGTTATAAATGATGCTCGATTATCAAGTTTTGATAATAAATCAAATACATAAAAACCTGAGGATATAGTTAATACATATACTATTGTCTTAGCTTTTTTTATTTTATCTTTATTACTTATTAAACTATAAAAACCATATAATGGAGCAGCAAATATGATACCTATAGTTGATTCTATACTTGATTCAATTAAAATTTCATTTATATCATTTTCAATTTCTTTTCTTTTAAATCCATATTTAAGTAAATCACCGGATAAAGTAACTAATCCTCCTACAATTCCACTTAATGCTGCCTCTGGCCCAAGACTCGCTCCAAACCAAAGAATAATCAATGCTGATATTATTGACTTATGCAACGATTTATACTCAACTCTTTTGGTTTCTTTAAACTCCTTTAAAACAATTGGCATTGTTTTTGGATATTTCCCAAAATATTTTTGACATAATCCTACCATAATGCCACCTAAAATACATACAAATAAAACTAAGTAGTTATTATTAATCTTAAATATAAAGTCATACCATATCAAGTTTATTCCACTAAATATTAAAGTTAAAAATAACCATGTGATAGCTCCAACACACGCTCCTATTAAGATGCTATAACTTCCAGCAACACACAAACTTAAAAATCTTTTCATTTGTTTTTCTTCCTTTGTTGTAAATTTTAAGATATATAATAAGAATACACTTTGTTTTATATCTTACTTCTTATTTTTATATTTTATACAATCTAACTATTTTTGTCTAACCCCTAAATCTTCTTATATGTTAACCGGTATGTTATTTTTTATTTATATTCCAATATTTATGCTAATTGTAAGTATATAATATATATTTATAAAAAACCCTACGTCAATTTTTCAGACGTAGGGTCTTTTTACTTAATATATTCATGTAAAGCTTTTATATTATCCTCCATATTAGCTTCTATACACCACATTCCTTTATAAGTAGTACTCTTAAAGCTACCCTCATAAGGAATCATATTCTGACTTACTTTGAAGTTTATATTTTCATTAATAATACTTTTAAGCTTTTTAATATCATTTATAGGTATATTAGTACTAACTTTTCCTATAATTGCCATAGCCATTTCAAATTGCTCATCCTTTTCTTTTTCTTCATACTTTTTTAAAAGTCCTTTTAACACATTTCTTTGTCTTTCAGTTCTTTCATAATCTCCATTACCTTTTTTTCTTATTCGAGAATAGGCTACAGCTTGGCGACCATTTAAAGTCTTAATTCCACTTCCTTTTATGTAATCAGCTTTTTTATCTAGTTCTTCTATTTTATTTAATTCTACTAGATTTTTATTTATCTCTTCAACTTCATAATCTTTTAAATCTATATCAACTCCACCTATAATATCTATAACCTTAGCTAGGCTATAAAAATCCACGGCCAAGTACTTATCTATATCTAAATCAAAGTTTTTATTTATAGTATCAAGTGCAAGTTTTGCACCTCCATATGCATAAGCATGATTTAATTTATCTTTTTTGTGACCTTTTATATCTACTAAGGTATCTCTTAAAAGCGATACTAAATTAACTTCTTTGTTTTTTAAATCAATACTTGCTATTATAATAGAATCAGAACGAGCTGGTTCATTATCTTTTCTTCTATCTAATCCAAATAATGCTATATTTATATTCTTATTACTTTTAATATCTTCTTCTATATTTTGTGGCTTTATAGTTATTTTTTTATTATTTTGTGATTTATTTATTAGCCCTACTAATAATAATATTGGTATTATGATTATTATTAATGCTACCAATATACTTCTTTTCTTAAAGATCTTCAATTTTTCACATCCTTTTAATTTTCCTTTGATTTTTCACTTTTTTGATTTACTTTATAGTTATAATACTTCTTATTTTTTAATAATTAACTATACCTATAGCTCTTACCTGTGAACCATCTGCATTATCATATTTTAAAGGTGCAGCTATAAATAGAAATTTTTCTGGTAAACTTTCTAAATTAGTTAAATTTTCTACTATTACTTTACTTTTTTCAAATAGTATAGTGTGAATTTCAAAATCATTTGATTCATAAGTATCTACTGATAGCATGTCTATCCCTATACCTTTTATAGATGTATTTGCTAAATAAATTGCACACTCTTTAGTTAGTGTAGGATAGTTTTTATAATATAAATCTTTATTAAAATATTTACTCCATCCTGATTTAAATATTATAAAATCACTTTCTAATATATCTTTTTCAAAATTTTTAATATAATCTAGTTCTATTTTTTTCATATTATTTACATCTATAAGCAAAGCATTTCCTAGGAAATTATTTATTTCCATCTCATCTAAACTTTTTCCCTTGCTATCCATATGCTTAGGTGCATCTATATGAGTTCCATTATGAGAATACATACTTATTAAAGTTTCTTCATATCCATCCTTCTCTATATTTGCTACTTTTTTTATATTTGGACATGTTCCTTTCGAATATACTAACATATCATCATGTAATTTTTGAGTTAAATCATATACCTTCATATCTATTCACTCCTAATTTTATATTTTCCTCAATATAATTAATATGATTATAGCACATACATTTACCATAAAGTACATGTTTTATTTTTGTATATTTTTTTACATAATAATTTAATTTTTAGCACAAAATTTTCTTTTATTTCATATATAAGATTAAAGGGGTTTACTCTTACTAAATTTAAAAGGTTGGTGTTTTGATTATGATTTGTAAAAAATTTAATAGATGTAATAACTGTAATAATAGATGTAATTGTAATTGCACGAATAATAATTGCAATCATCATTGGACAAATCCAAACCATATTTGCGGATGTAATAATGGAGGAGGTTCTAGACCAAAGGTTTGCCAAGATGAAATAAGAAGAACTAACAACTTGATAGATCAAATAGATAATAAAAATGAAGAAGCTATAGATAACTTAGAAAATGCCTTAGATAATTTTGATAATGTTAATTTATTAGCATTAAGAGATGATGTAGCTAACGCAAAATGTCAGCTTGATAAATTGACTAACTGCTTAATGGATATAATAGATAATTTAGGTGATGTTGTAGACGAATTTAATGATGAAGCTATACCTAATCAAGTTCAAGGTATAAGAAATGTTTTAAAAGCTTTAGATGATCAAGATGATATAGCAGACTTAATAGAAGATTTAGAAGATGCTTTTGATGATACAGTAGACTGTTTTAGAGAAAATTGTAGAAGAAATTCAGATGACGATAATCATCATCATGATCATGATTGTCACTGTAAATGTGAGTGTAAAAAATGCAGAGATTAATATAAAAAATCTAGCCCTAAATTAGGCTAGATTTTTTATTTGTATATTAAGTATTTTTTATAATCTTTAAATTTCAATTTAAACTTTGGTATACCTACATAATATGGTGATATTTCATAAAGTGGGAAATATATAACTATTCCATCTTCATCTGTATAAAAACTTTGATCTTCACTTATACCTTTAAATCCATAATCATCTTTAAAATATTTTTCAGGTTCTTTCATAATTTCTTCTCTTATAAAATCATTTATAAGCTTTTTATAATCTATACCTTCTCCAAATAAATCTTTAAGCTTTAAAATTTTACCTGTTAATAAATTATAATTGTAGCTTTCTAAGTAAGTCATTCCATGTGCTCCACCACTAAATTTATATTTAGTCATAGGTATACTTATTATTCTATTTCTATCATAAGTTGCTTCGTAATTAATATATACTTCATATTTATACTTTACACATTCCTTACATTCTTTACTTATCTTAGTATCATACAGTTTCTTATACTCTTTTGCCTCTAGTTTTGTATTATTTTTAAAATCTAATACATCTTTATATATCTTATTGTTTATTTCGTTTATTATATATAAGTCAAATTTTTCTTGACAAATACATTCTTCTTTAAGTTTTATAATAGGATAATTTATATCATATATAAAAAATTCACTATCCCTACTTATATTAATTTTAGATATATACAAGCAATTTTCCATTTAATCACCTCTTTAAATTAACATCTATATACTTATATATATGACTTTATGTATTTGTATAATATTAATTTAATTTAAATTGGTGTTAAAATTCTATATTAAATCATGAGCATATTCTTTTATCGGTGCTTTTATTAGTAATAATATAGCACCAATTATAAATATCATAGCTATTAATACTTTTACTAATATATTTTGACAAGTAGTTATTATATGACCTAAATTTGACCAATAAGTCCATATATACTTTTCTACAAAACCATACTTATCTTTATAAAATTCTATTAATAGATAAATTGTAGATAAAACTGGCATTCCTGCAAATAATAATAGAATAGTTACTTTTTTAAGCCTATAAACTAATGCTCCTATAAAAAGACCTAGAGCACTAAATATAAAATTGTTTATAAATGTATTTATAATCATATCTAGTATAGATAATAATGTATCATCCCTAGTTGTATATATTAATGATGTAGCCCAACTACCTCCTGTTATTTCTTCTTGAATTTTATTTAATACCTCACTTATTTCCCAAAATATAGATCTACTAATTATTGCTGCATCATATCCAGTAAATCCATTTAGTATTGTGCTTTCTAAAAACTCTACACCAACACCAATTACAGTAGATACAAAGCACAAGCAAAGGATATATAAAATCATACTTTTTAAATAACTTTTTCTATCACCTTTTATGCTTATAGCAATACTAAAGTCCTTTTGTAAAATACAAATTGAACATATAAACATCACAAGTCCTAATATATAGTAGGTTTCACTTCTAAATATTAAAAAATTATCTTCTATTGTATAATTTTTAGTGTATATAGCACCTATTAAATTCATTCCATCTATTCCAATAATTAATAGTAAAAGAATAAACATGTATATATATGTATTTTTATTTAACATCTTTAAGTATGGTTTTAATTCTTTCATTATTTTATCTCCTCTTTAGAAATACTTATAAACATATCCTGAAGGCTCATTGCCTCTATATCTAAACTTAACTCTTTAATTTTGTTTAATTCCTCTTTACTTAACTTTTCATAATATGCATAAGTTTCATTATTTCTAAAGGTTTTAATAGGCTTTTTATTTTTAACTATGTCTAACTTATTTAGATCTTCTTTGTTTCCACTAATATATACTGAGTTCTCCTTTAAATTTTCTATACTATCATAAAAAACTACTTTTTTATTATTTATTATTACTACCTCTTCCAATAGATTTTCAACTTCATCTATTAAATGTGTTGCTATTATTATAGTTTTAGGGTAATTTATATAATTATCTAGTAATAAATCATAAAACTCTACTCTATTTAATGCATCAAGGCCTATAGTTGGTTCATCAAATATTACTATATCGGCATTAGAACATATTCCGATTATATTAAATACTAATGTTTTTAATCCTCTTGACAGATTTTTGTACCTCTTTTTTGTATCTATATTAAATTTTTTACAAAGCTTATGTTGAAGTTTTTTATCGTAGTTTTTGTAAAAATATAAATATATATCAAATATGTCTTTTATCTTGGCATCTTCATTTAAATATTCTTTTTCTCTAACTATACATATATTTTCTAATATACTTGGATTTTTTCTTGCCTCTACCCCCTTTATATATATTTTACCCTCTTTTGATAATAGTTGATTAGTTATTATATTTAAAAGTGTAGTTTTCCCTGCCCCATTTTTACCTAAAAGACCATATATTTTATTTTCATGAAAATCTATATTTATATCGTCTAATATTTTTTGATTTTTGAAACTATAACTTAAATTCTCTACTTTAACCCCTATATTCATTTACTCCACCTCTTTGTAACATTTAATCATATCTATTAATTCTTGTTTTTCTATTTGAAGTTTTTTAGCTTCTATCAATAATTCCCTTATAAAGATATTCTTAAAGTTTTCTTTTCTAAAATTTCTTATAATTTCTTTAGCACCCTCATTTACAAACATACCAATTCCTCGTTTTTTATAAACTACATCTTTATCTACCAACGTATTTATCCCCTTTAATACTGTTGCTGGGTTGATTTTATAAAGCTTTGATATTTCAGTAGTTGATGGTATTTGTTCATGTTCTTTTATTTCATCTATTAGTATTTCATCTTCTATAGCTTTTGCTATTTGAATAAATATTGGTTCTTCTTCATTTAGTGTAAGCTTCATGCAACCTCCTTACCTAAATGGTTAGTTAATATAGTAACTAACCTATTTTTTAAAAATGATAATACATTTTATACTAAATAGCAAGTTAATTTTATTATTTGATAATTATTTTTAAAATATATTTAAATGTTAATGACAATGGGTAATAATAATTACTATAATTAAAATATAGGAGGATGTTATGAGTTTTAAAAGAATAAACAGCTTATGCATTACAAATAATGAGAGAAGTTTTGTTATAGTTTATAACTTTAATGCAAAAGATACTTTAATGATTAAAAACATATTAAAATTATTAGGAATAAAAGATGTTTGCACTTTAAATAAAGATAATGCAAACTCTAAAATAGAGGACATAATAAAAGGTAATATAGATGACACTTGTGTCCAAGGTATAAATCAAAGGGCTGTTATATTTAATAATATAGCACATACTAAGATAAGTGGATTTTCTGATAACTTAAGAAAATTTAAAATAAATAGACCTTTAATGGCTGTAGTTACAGAGGACAATATTTCCTGGTCATTAAATACTTTAATAAACAATTTAATTAATGAAAGAAATGCAATAAATAGTGGCAATACTTTAAATCACTAATTTATATCTGCATTTTTTCCTAAATATTATCAATATTTAGATGTTTTATTGATTATTTTGTGCTATGATTTAAGTAAATAAACTAACTTTGATTATAAAAGAAAATATAGACCTTTGTTATTTATTTAAGTTATATATTATCTAAAAAAATAAGTAGGAGGTATCTCCTACTTATACTAATAAAAATATTTCAGTTGTTTAATTCTACTTGGGTGTCTTAACTTTCTTATGGCCTTAGCTTCGATTTGTCTAATTCTTTCTCTAGTTACACCAAAAACTTTACCTATTTCTTCTAAAGTTTTTGGTATGTCATCATCAAGACCAAATCTCATTCTAAGTACTCTTTGTTCTTGTTCAGTAAGACCTGTTAATAGTTCTTCTATCTTTTCTCTTAGGTTATTTTTTTCAACCTCATGCATAACTACATCGCCAAAATTAGCATCCGATGGTATAAATTCAACTAAACTACTATCTTCATCTTCTTTTATAGGTGTATCTAGTGATACTACATTTTTATCCCTTTTTAGTATATCTATCACTTTTTCAACTTCTAACTCACATATTTCTGCCAATTCTTCAATTTTTGGATCTCTTTGTAATATGTTTGCAAGTTCTTGCTTTTTTCTTTTTACAAAATTTATTCTTTGATGAAGATGTACCGGTATTCTAATAGTATTTTCACAGTCATCTATGTACCTTGTTATACTTTGCTTGATCCACCAAGTAGCATAAGTACTAAATTTATATCCCTTTGTATAGTCATATTTTTCAACAGCTTTAATTAAACCAATATTTCCAGCTTGAATTAGGTCTAGCATATCTACATTTTCTTTTCTATATTTTTTTGCTATACTAACAACTAATCTGTAATTTGCATTAATAAATTTTTCCTTAGCTTCTAATGAAGAGTTAGTTATTTCCTTAGCAAGTTCTACTTCTTCACCTGCAGATAGCATTTTGTACTCCTCTATTTCCTTTAAGTACATTTTCATTGCATTTGATCCACCTGATGAGTCTGAATAAATATAATTTTCGTAAGTGTTTTCAGTTTTAGCCCCCATAATCTAACCCCTTTTGCATATAGTTCAGTAATTAATATATTAAATTACCTTTACCTAATTTTATAATATGATTACTAATATTAAAAAATTCCTTTTAAGATACTTTTATAGCACATAAAAAATTATAATTCTTTAAATAATTTAATATATAATTTTATCCATGTACTTTAAAAGATTCCTCCTTTAATTATATTTGATAAAAGACATGCTTATATCTTTTAGTCAATAGATTTATTATTCTACTATTCTCTCTTACTTACCAAATTTCCTTCTTTTTTTTATTTTTTTTTAATTTTTTTGAATATATCAAATAAATTACTAAGCTATCTAAAATTTATATATGATTTTAAATTAAGTAAAGCTTTAGTTCTTATTCAAAGTAAAGTTAAATAATTATTATAAAAATTTATTTCAAAAAGAAAAAAAAGACTGCTTTATAGCAATCTTTTTTTCCCGAACGACTTTAATAAGTCCCCTATTAATAAATCCTTAGCGTTTGCCCCAACACTTGCGGTTTTATAGTTATTTTTTAACTATTTAATAATACCATCATTAAAAAATCTAGTCAAGCAAATATACATTCTACTTACTTAAAGAGTTTTATTTAATAAGTTTTTAGTTTTATTAGCTTAATATATTTGTAATAAAAAATCCTCTTAAGTAAGAGGATTTTTTGTACTTATATATGTATGTTTATTAGTGTTTACAACCACAATCATCTCCACAGCCACATTCATGACCTTCTTCATGAGAACAACCGCATCCTTCGTGATTATGAGCCTCTTCATGTTTTTTAGCTATTTCTTCCATTTCAAAGAATTCTTTAACCATTTGTTCATATGTTGGAAGTGAAGCTTCTGTGTCATACTCTTCTCCAGTCCAATCAGCATACATCATAGAATCTCCATTAGTTAATACTAATCTTCCTGCCATAGTCATATTGTCAACATCTTCTAAGAAATCTATTTGCTTTTGAACTACTTCACCTTCTAGTTCTATATCTTCATCCATACAAGTTACTATCATAACTGGTGCATAGTAATCTTCTTCATCTTTAACGTTAACTACTATATCTAATGTTCCTTCTGCTCCTTCTTCAAATTCAGCTAAAGGTACATCTGTATCTATCATATCATGTGGAACTAATAAATCTTCCATTAAATATTTTATAACTCTTTCTTTTACTAATTGTTTTGACATGTTAATATCTCCTTTCTTATTAAAGCTTTTATAGTAAAACTTTACCTTTTTATAGTATACCACATTTGTTTATTTTTCAATCTTTAATAGCTAAAATTTCACTTACATTATAAATTTATAATGTCTTTCCTTCAAGATTTTATCTATATTTCAACATCTTTAGATAATCATTTACATATCTTTACAGTATATTTTTTGTTATTTTGTATGTTATTATTATTCACGAGGGGATCCCCCCTAATCTAAAGGTTACAAATCAGTAACATTTTAAAAATATTCAATCAAAGAGGTGTATTATTTTATGAAATTAAATAAAAAGATAAAAACTTTATTAGCTTTAGGTGTAATAAGTGTTACAACTGCATCTTCAATAATCCCAGTTAATGCTTTATCTAAAGATACTATTAAATCTAATTGTGAGAAAAAATCTATATATGTATGTATAAATGGAGTTGACTTTAAACTTCCATTAGACGTACTATGTCCTATAAAAGCAAATGTACCTAAATTTTCATTTGATTTAAAAAATAACTCTGTAACAACTTTAAATCCTGATAAAAATTCTGAAGCATGTAAAAAACCTTCTACTTCTAACAATAATACTAATGTAGATAATAAACCTTCTACTCCTAACAATAGTACTAATGTAGATAATAAACCTTCTACTCCTAATAATAATACTAATGTAGATAGTAAACCTTCTACTCCTAACAATAACACTAATGTAGATAATAAACCTTCTACTCCTAGCAATAACACTAATGTAGATAATAAACCTTCTACTCCTAGCAATAACACTAATGTAGATAATAAACCTTCTACTCCTGACAACTCAACTGCTCAAAGTGGTAATTTCTCATCTTATCAAAGAGAAATTGTAAATATAGTAAATGCTGAAAGAAGTAAAAGAGGTTTAGCTCCACTTACACTTGATAGCTCATTATCAAATGTTGCTACTAAAAAATCACAAGATATGATAAATAGAGGATATTTTGATCATAATTCACCAACTTACGGTTCTCCATTTGATATGATGAAGCAATTTGGTATAAGCTACAAAGCTGCTGGAGAAAACATCGCTATGGGACAAAAAGATCCACAAGATGTTATGAATTCATGGATGAACTCAGATGGCCACAGAAAAAATATATTAAGTCCTAACTTTACTCATATAGGTGTTGGTATTGCCAAAGCTAGTAATGGACAACTTTACTGGACACAAATGTTTATCGGAAAATAATAAATCAAATAAAAAGGTAGTCATAAAAAATGACTACCTTTTTATTTTGCTTAATTTATATACTAAATTTTTATCAAACAGAAATCATACTATTTATTAAGATTTTATTACAATCTTGTAATCCACTTTATACTAAAAATAGTTTATAGTATACTATATTGGAAATGTATTATGGTTAACTTTAAAAGTTGAAAGGAATGAAATTTATGAATAAAGGATTTAAGAATTTTAAGAAAAAGGCTATAGGTTTGTCTCTTGCACTTTGCTTAACAATAGCAAACTTAGGAGTAGCATTTGCTGATGGTTCACGTGTTGTTACACTAGGTGCTAACTTAAACCCTTCTCAAAGAGAACAAATGTTAAAATACTTTGGTGTTAATGAAAATCAGGCAGTTATAATAGAAGTTAACAACAAGGAAGAAAGAGAATACTTACAAGGAGTTGCAACTGAAGAACAATTAGGTAAAGTTACTATGTCTTGTTCTTATGTTGAGCCAACTAAAAAAGGAAATGGAATAAATGTTAAAACTGCAAACTTAACTTGGGTAACTAGTGCAATGATAGCCACTACTTTATCTACTGCAGGAATAGAAAATGCTAACGTAATAGCAGCAGCTCCATTCCCTGTATCTGGTACTGGTGCATTAACAGGTGTTATGAAGGCATTTGAGGATGCTACAGGTAAGTCACTTTCAGAAGAGAAAAAGGAATTAGCTACAGAAGAGTTAGTTACAACTGGTGATTTAGGTGATTCAATAGGTCAGGATAAAGCTACTGGTGTTATAAATGATATAAAAACAGAAATCATAAAAAATAACACTAAGGATACAGTTCAAATTGCTGATACTATAAACAATATAACTAATAACTATAATGTTAATCTATCTGATGAGCAATTTAAACAAATAGAATCTTTAATGTCAAAGATAGCTAGCCAAGACTACAATTACAATGACATGAAAGATACTTTAGAAAATGTATCTAATGTTGTTGAAAATAACTTAAAAGATCTTGGTGAAAGTATACAAAACTCTGGAATACTTGATACTATAAAAGGATGGTTTGAAGGTATTGGAGATTGGTTTGGTAATTTATTCAGTAAAGATCAAAATAAAGATCTAGGTATACTTGAAAATACTAATGACCAAATGTTAGGTGAAAATGCTACTATAAATGCTACAGATGATAAAGCTGTTAATTTACCATCTAGTGAAGAAGTTGAAGGATTCTTTGCTAAAGTATGGAACTGGCTTACAGGATTATTTACATCTGATGAAAAAGCTCCAACTAAAGAATCAACGCCAAATAATACAACAACTACAACTGATGGCAGTTCAAATGTAGAAAATACTACTAATGAAGGTAAAGATATACCAGTATCAAATGAAGAAAATAATAATTCACAAGATACTACAAATAGTGAGAATAACTCTACTGAAATGCCATCACAAAATACAAACCAAAATGATAGTTCAAACGCAGAGATACCCCCTGCACAGTAAAATTAATTAAAAAATGTCTATAAATTAAAAGGTATCAGATTAGAATCTGATACCTTTTTTGTATTATAATTTATTCTTCTATTCACTATATCTTACTCTATCTATTAATGACTCTTTGTTAAATAACTTATTTATAAATTTTCCTATAAATGAACTAAAACATTGCTATTACAGGAATTTATAAACTACATAGTACACCCCACTATTTTTCATAACTTTATATACTATATATCCAATAACAATCCCTACACTAAACGATAAAATTAGAGTAATAAATGTGTAAAATGACCCTTCTAACTTTAGCATTTTAAGTAATTGTTTATCACTCATGCCTATAGCTTAAAGTATATCTATTTCTCTTTTTCTAGATATAATACTAGTTATAATAGTGTTTATAATATTTGCTAAACTTATAGCTTCTATAACACTTAACTTCTTATTATCATTATTTATTTAACTTAGTCAATAATTTAGACAATTTTATGATTTTTCAGATTTTTCACATTTCATTTATTTAGTATATTAATTAATTAAATAAGATATTATATTAATAAAACCATTTATAAACTTTAATATTTTTAGTATATACATACTTTTTATTTATATTTTAAGCAGTTTATATGTATTATATTGTCTTTTTAAAGCAATTTTATTATAATTATCTTAAATAAGAAAGCCTTTTTTAAAATTTTATATTTTATAAATGAAAACTTTCTAAAAGTGCATGTAGAAAGATTTTATCTAATCTAAGCTTTAAAATGATTATAATTTCTAATGTGCTATGAAAAATAGATAAATGTCATATAATTAAATTAAGGAGATACTATCATGGAACCGATTAATATTAAGAGACAAGAACTAGAAAACATCTATGGAAAAATCAGTCCATTTGAATTTAAAAACAAACTTTTAGAATTAGCAACTAATCCTTCTAAGAAAAGTACACGTACATTACTTGACGCGGGAAGAGGTAATCCTAACTGGATAGCACATGCTCCTCGTAACGCATTTTTCACTTTTGGGCATTTTGCTATTGAAGAAAGTAAACAAACTTGGAATAATGGACCTTTATCTGGTATGCCAAGAAAAAAAGATATATCTAAAAGATTTTTTACATATTTAGATAATAACCCTGATCTTCCAGAAGTAGATTTTCTACGTAAAATGGTTGAGTTTTGCTTATACGAATTAGGATTTAATTCTGATGATTTTTTACATGAAATAACTGATGCAATAATTGGGGATAACTACCCATTTCCAGATAGAATGCTTATTCATATAGAAAAAATAGTTAAGGCTTATTTAACTAAAGAGCTTAAATACGATACTTTAAAAGGTGGAGATTTTGACATTTTTGCTGTTGAGGGTGCTACTGCTGCAATGTGTTATGTATTTGACTCATTAATAGCTAATAATCTACTTTTAAAAGGAGATAAAATAGCTATAATGACACCAGTATTTACTCCATATTTAGAAATACCTCATCTACCAAGATATGAATTTGATGTTGTATATATAAATGCAGATGAGAAAACGCCTGATGGAAAACATACATGGCAATGCACTGATAAAGAACTTGAAAAGCTTTGTGATAAAGATATAAAAGCTCTATTTGTTGTAAATCCTAGTAATCCACCATCAATGGCTATATCTCCTGAAAGTACTAGTAAAATAGTAAATATAGTTAAAAATTATAATCCTGATTTAATGATTATATCTGATGATGTTTATGGAACTTTTGTCCATGGATTTAAGTCTTTAATGTCGGAATTACCATACAATACAATAGGTGCTTATTCATATTCTAAATATTTTGGTGTAACAGGTTGGAGATTAGGTACTTTAGCACTGCATCACAACAATGTATTTGATAAACTTATAAATGAACTTCCATACTCTATAAGAAAAAGAACTAATAAAAGATATGCTGATATGAATACTAATCCAGAAAAAGTGCCATTTATAGATAGATTAGTCGCAGATAGTAGACAAGTTGCACTAAACCATACTGCTGGTCTTTCTACTCCGCAACAAGTTCAAATGGCATTTTTATCATTAGTATCTCTTATGGATAATGACGATTCATACAAAAACCTTACAATAGACATATGTAGAACTCGTAAAAAGTTATTATTTGATAGTCTTGGTATGGATTTAGAATTTGATAAAAATGATGCATCATACTATACTCAATTTGATGTATTAGATTTAGCTAAAGACTACTATGGAGAAGATTTTTCTTATTACTTAGAGATTAATTACAATCCTGTGGATATATTATTTGATTTAGCAGAGGAATCATCAATAGTTTTACTAGGTGGAGGTGGATTTGCTGGACCTAAGTGGTCTATAAGAATATCACTTGCTAATCTATTTGATGATGCCTATTCTGAAATAGGTCACTCTCTTAAAAAAGTACTAGATAACTACTTTAATGAATATAAAAAAGCCTAAAAATAAAAAGAGTAATCTTAATTTATTAAGATTACTCTTTTTATATAATTATTTATACTTCAAATACTTTATTCCATATTAACCTAACTAAAATTACTAAGCCTATTAAATAAGTTATTTTTAAAAATATGCTACTACTAAGTAAGAAATGGCCTAATGCTATTACACCAACAAACACCATGGATTTTATCATAGTTCCTATGTTTGATGCTGTATTAGTGTTTTGATATTCACAAGTAAATGGCATATGCTTTTCATTTAATTTAAAAGTAATCATTGATGATAATACAGTAGCTACAAATACTATTGCTAAATCTACTATAACTTTTGGTGATAATATTATTATAAATCCTATACTCATTAATATAAATAAAGGAAGTATTAAAAGATATATACTAGCTTTAAAAGCTGCTGTATATATATTTTTCTTATTATTTATCGGAAGTATATCATATACCCAACTAGCTTCATATTCTTTAGAAAATTTCAGAGTTGTTAATATACTTTGGCTCATAAGCACAAAAAAGTACATTAATAGATATACTGGCTCAGATCTTAGTTCTGTTAAGAAATTATTATCACTCCTAGAGCTACTAATCATCATTAAAAATGGCATAAATGCCCCCATAACTAATGATGGATATACTTTTGTTTTAAACTCTCTATCTTTTTTAAGAATATCATATACAAAGTTAAAGAATGCTCTTTCTTCTTTATCTTTACATATTAGTTTACTAACTTTTATACTTAATTTTTCTTTAAATTTTTTATTGACATAAGTATTATCATTTAATTTTTGAAGGTTATATTCAAATCTTGGTATTAGCTTTACATATACGAATATAGATACTATAGGAACTACAATAGCTAATCCACTCATGATTATAATTAAATTATTTACATCTATATTATATAAAAGATTAAAGCTTGAACCAAACCACATAGGAGGAAGTAGTAGATTCCAAAACTTTGGTTCATATACAAATTGTAAATCTACAAAGGTAAATGCTCTTGCTACAACTTGATATCCTAGTATAAATACCAATATAAATAAAGCTTGAAAAGCATTTAAGACATCCTTTAGCCTTTCTCCACTAAATAACTTTAATATGACAAAATACATTATGGCAGTAACTATAATCATAAATACATTTATTAAAAATATATTTAGTATAAATAATAATATAAACTTAATACCATATCTAATACTACAAAGTATAGCTGCTATACTTATTGATAAGCTAAGTAATGTCATATATATAAATATATGTGTAAATTTAGCTGCATTTAGAGTTTTTACATCTACGCCTTTAGTTTCTAATATATCTTTATCATTTATATCAAGTATTACACTTGAAAAATCTGATACAAATACACTTAAGATCATAACCATAAAAAAACTAAAATATAAACTCATTTTTACAATAGGGTTAATATCTAGTGTTATAATAGGTGCTGATGCTAACCCAACAATTGCATATATTATTAAGCTTATATAAAAATTATTTTTATCTTTACCTTCTTCATTGCTACTTATATTGCGCTGCCCACGTCTACCATCCATTATAAGTTTATGCTTAACTATAAGTCGCATTAAACTATAATTTACACCAGCTTTAGTATATAAATATTTAAATATATCTAGTATTTTTAAAATAAAAGAGTCTTTCATGCTACACCTCTTTTAATACTTTTATAAATTCATCAGACAGATTTGAATGTTCTTCAAATCCTGTTAGCTGGTTAAATATCTCTTCTAAAGAACCTTCAAAATTAGTATTTTTTATTTGTTCGAAGTTACCATCTGCTACAATATTTCCTTTATCTAGAAGTATTATTCTATCGCTTATTTTTTCAACAACTTCCATTATGTGAGATGAGTAAAATATAGTCTTTCCTTCTTGCTTTAATTTGTGTAGTATTTCTTTTATTAAAAGTACACTATTAGCATCAAGTCCACTTAATGGTTCATCTAAAAATAATATGTCTGGATTGTGAAGCATTGAACTTATTATAACTACCTTTTGCTTCATTCCTTTTGAAAATGATGATAGTCTAGACTCATAAGCATGTTCTATTTTAAGTATTTCCATAAGCCTTCTAGCTTTTTTATCACTCTTTTCATAACTTAGCCCATACACTTGGCCAATAAAAGTTAAGTATTCTCTAGCTGTTAAACTTTCATAGACTTTGGCTACTTCAGGAACATAACCTATTTTATTTTTATATTTATTATTAATATCTTCTATATCATTCCCAAATATATATACGCTACCGCTATATCCCTTAACTAATCCCAGTAGTATTTTTATAGTAGTACTTTTACCTGCTCCATTTGATCCTATATACCCTATAATATTTCCCCTATCTATATTTAGATTGATCCCCTTTAAAACTTCTTTTTGACCGTAATTCATCCTTAGGTCTTTTATTTCTATAACATTCATATTCTACCTCCCTGAATACGTTTTACATCTAATTATAACATAGGTATATCTATCTAACAAACTAAGTTAAACTCACGATTTTAAAAATATTTAATCTCTTAGTAAACAAAAATACTACCTAATTAGGTAGTATTTTTTATAATTTATGCTACATCTTCTATCTCACTATCAACTTTATTCTTAAGTACTATGTTAGCTACTATATGTATAGTCATTCCAACTGCTATAGCGATAACTAAGTCAAATACTATAGTTAATATAAATGTAGCTAAAAGAACTACTACATCTTTTTTAGGTAAGCTCATCATTTCTTTCATTTCTTTCCACTCACCCATATTATAAGATACTATTATTAATATCGCAGATAAAACTGTCATAGGTATCATTTTTGCAAGTGGCATTAAAACTACCATTATTAAAAGAAGAGTTATTGCATGTACCATACCTGATATAGGACTTTTCCCACCATTTTTTACATTCGCTGCTGTTCTTGCTATTGCTCCAGTTGCTGGTATCCCACCAAATAGTGCTGATGCTATGTTTCCAAGTCCTTGTGCTACAAGTTCCATATTAGAATCATGTTTGTCATTTATCATATTATCTGATACTACACAAGAAAGAAGTGATTCTATCCCAGCTAATACTGCTATAGTTATAGCTGGTTGTATTAAGGATACTATTTTATCTATACTAAAACTTGGCACACTTGGCATTGGTATGCTTGCTGATATGTTAGTATATACACTTCCTATAGTGTCTACATTTAAGCTAAAAACATTTACAACTACTGTTGAAAGTATTAATGCTATTATAGATGCTGGTACAGTTTTATTTATTTTTGGCCAGTATATCATAATTAATATACATGCTATACCCACTATGAAAGTCATCATATCAAATGTATTTATATTATGTATGTAGCTTTCTATTTTTCCTATAGCTTCTGCTGGAACATCATTTATTTTAAGACCTAGTAAATCTTTGATTTGAGTTATAAGTAAAGTTACTGCTATACCACTAGTAAATCCTACTGTAACAGTATGAGGAACATATTCTATAAGATTTCCAAATTTTAAAAGACCCATTATTACAAGAAGTATACCTGCCATAATAGTTGCTGTTATAAGACCATCCATACCGTACATTTTCACAATACCATAGACTATTACAACAAAGGCTCCTGTTGGCCCTCCAATTTGAACTTTACTTCCTCCAAGGAAAGATATGATAAATCCTGCAAATATTGCAGTAATAAGACCTTTTTCTGGTGATACACCTGAAGATATAGCAAGAGCTATTGATAATGGTAATGCTATAATTGCTACTATAAATCCTGCTACTATATCTTTTCTCACTTGCTCACCACTTAATTCATTTTGCTTAAACATTGTAAATAACTTTGGCGACATATTCTGTTTTTCCCTCCAATAAATTTCATCCTTATACATAATACTCCTACTTTACAATAAAGTCAAAAAAATTTCTTATATTTATTTTAAAAATTTTATACATCCCTATTTATTAGTTTTCAAATTATGTTTTTATAATTTTTAGTGGTATAATATGCTTATGATAATTTTGTGGAGGTGTCTATTTTGACTAAAATATTTAGACGATTATTTATATTCTTATTCATATTTTTCATATCATCTATAATGATACAGAATATAACTATTTTTATAATTCCAATAATTTGTGTTAATCTATTTGCTATATATTATTCTATAAAAGTGCCTATTAATAGAAATCATTCTAAAAAACAAGTTACTCATATAATAAATGTTGACTGTAAAGAAATTACAGATTATTCTTTTTTAGCACTTTTACTTATATTTTATATACTACCTGCATTAAATGATTTTAGATTTAGTACATTATATAACTTTTTTAATGTTTCTTTTAAGCAACAATTTATATTTTTAAGTTTGTTAACTTTTATATTAATATCTTTACTACTTTTATTTGTGTCTATACTTGAACATAATAATACTAAAAATAAAGTATTTGATGAAGGCATAATATTTAATGATGGAGTTTTACATTCTTGGGATGAACTTACTGGTTATAAGTTTGGTTATTTAGTGGCTGGTTCTAAATATGTAGATCTTACACTATACTATGGTAGTATATCTAAGACTCTTAGAATAAATAAAAAAGACCTTCACATATATGAAGATTTAATGAATAAAAAATATTTTAAAATTGCTTAAATTAATGTGTTTTTATATGAAAAGAGTACATTCATAGATTTTAATTTTAATCTATGAATGTACTCTTTTTCGTTGTTTTAAATAAGTTAGGTTATATTTAAATTTTTAAAGATATACTTCTAAATTAATATTTGCTTAATCTTTATCATGTTTTTTAGTATTTAAATTTAACTTACAGCTTATTACTAAATCATAATTTCTAAGAGTAGCATTTATATCACCATTCATTTTTTGCATTAAACTTTTGGCTATATAAAGCCCTAGACCTGTGCTATCATTATTTCTTGTTTTATCTTTTTTGTAAAATCTATTAAACATGTTATCTATATCTTCACTATTAAGATTAGTATTATATTCTATAAACTTAACTATAGCAAACTCTTTTTCTTTTTTTATTATTATATCTATATCTGACTTAGAATACTTAAGACTATTAGATATTACATTTTCTATAACTCTAGTAAAAGCATTACTATCTATACTTACAATTATGTCTTTTTCTTCTACATATATATTTGGCTTTATATTTTTATTTGTAAAATCTTCATAGAAACTAGCTATTATATTATATATAATATTATTTAAATTATCCTTTTTTATATTCAATTTATAACTATCCAGTTCTATAAGTGATAGTTTAAAAAACTCATCAAGTAATATTTCAAGTCGCTTTGAACGTTCTTGAATCGTATTTATATATTCATTCTTACTTTCCTCATTTACTTTATCACTCTTTAGCATTTGAACATACCCAAGTATAGATGTTAAAGGTGTTCTCAAATCATGAGATATACTTGCTATTGACTGCTTTAAATTTTCTTCTCTTAGTTTTTTATTTATATTTGTAGCTTCTATTATATCTATTTGATTATTGATATTATAAGCCAACATTTCTAGATCTTTATCTATTAACTTTATATCTATCTTTTTATTAGTTTTATTTTCATTATAGTATTTCAGCTGTTTTGTAATGTTTCTTATTTCCTTTTTTATAGAAAATAAATAGATGAGTAATATTATAATAATTACTCCAAAGAATATTGCTATCATAATTTACTCATTCTCCTTTTCTATCATAAATTTATTTAATATCTTGTTTATTTATTAATATACATCCAAGTGTAGATGTTATTATTATAACTATTATAGCATTTAATCCTAAACTTACCATAACCTCATTACTTGGATATTTTCCACAAATATCAAGTAATCCACCATATGGAATATATTTAGTTAGATACAATACATTTTTTTCTGTCAAAAATGCTGGTAAAAGTAGGATTAATACTCCAAATCCCATAAGTTCTGATTTTATCTTCATTATACTAGCTAAAAGTACATAAAAACTTGTAGATGAGTATAATAGTAGCATATATACAGTTAAAAACTTTGATATTTTTAAAATATCAAAATTTCCAAATTCATACATTAATCCGCCTATTAATGTATTGAGTATTATTGGAAATAAAGCTATAATACTTACCCCTATAAATGAAACTATTAACTTTGATATATATATACTCGTTCTGCTATATCCATAGTTTATCTTATGCATTATAGTTTTATCTACGTATTCATCTACAACTATATTTCCTACAAAATATACTAAAATCATATACGTAACAGCTGTAAATCCTATTGCTGAGAATAAAAAATCTTGAGCACTTAAATTTTTTATATTGCTAAAATCATTCATAGTAAATCCATATTTTCTGTTATTTATAAAAGTTACTATTAAGCTAAGAATTTCATCTCCTTGAGGCTTAAATATGTGAAGACCTAATCCTAATAATAATGGAATTAGGGTTATTAGTAGCATTTTTATAAAAACTTTACTTTTTCTTAGCTTGTACAGTTCTGACTTAATTAAATTTTCCATTATAATCTACCTCCTATTAAGTTCATAAAGTAATCTTCTAAATCATCTCCAATAGATACAATTTCTTCAGTTATTACATTAGAACTAATAAGAGCTTTAGATACTTCTATTTGGTTATCTATATAATCATATAATTTTATAGTATTATTTTTTAATACTTTAAAATTAGTAGTTTTTAATACAGATTCTAAACAAACTACAGCTTTGTTTATATCATCTACCTTTATTCTAAGAGCCTTTTTACATTTATCATATAACTCCTTTTGGCTTATTTCTTCTATTAATTTTCCATTATTTATTATCCCATAGCAAGTTGCTACTTGATTTAACTCGCTTAATAAATGACTCGATATAATTATTGTCATATTCTTTTCTTTATTTAATTTTTTTAATAAATCTCTTATTTCAACTATTCCCTTAGGATCTAGTCCATTTACAGGTTCATCAAGTATTAAAATTTCAGGATCAGATAGTAATGCCATAGCTATTCCTAGTCTTTGTTTCATTCCTAATGAAAACTGCTTAACTTTCTTTTTGCCTGTATTTTCTAATCCTACCATCTTTAACTTTTCATTTACACAACTACTTCCTGGTATTCCTTTTTGTATTCTTAATACTTCTAAATTTTCACTAGCACTCATATCTAAATATAAAGCTGGTGTTTCTATAAGTGCTCCTAATCTTTTTCTTTCTTTATTTATTTTATTTTTCTCTACTTCTTTAAATATTTCTATATATCCTTCGCTAGGATTGACTAATCCCGTTATTATTTTCATTATAGTAGTTTTACCAGCTCCATTTTGACCGATAAATCCATATATATCCCCTCTTTTTACAGATATACTTACATTATCTACGACTAAGTTTTTCTTATATTTCTTACTTATATTGTAAGTTTTTAGTATATATTCTTTCATGGCCCCTTCTCCTTCCTTTATACCTATATATTAAGATTTAAGTTCTAATAAAGCATAAAGAAATTATTAAGAAAGTATTAATTTTTATCTATTAGCTTATATCCTATTCCCCATACAGTTTGTATGTATTCTTTATGTATTCCATATTTAGATAGTTTATTTCTAATATTACTAATATGTACTGTTATAGTATTGTCATCTCCTAAAAATTCATCTTCCCAAACACTTTCAAATAAATTAGCTTTTGTAAATACCTTATTTGGATTTTTTATAAATATATTTAAAATTTTATATTCTATATTAGTAAATTCTATTAATTTATCATTAACGGTTACTTCTCTTTGTATATTATTCATTTTTATATCTTTAAAGCTTATTACATCTTCATTTATAGTATTTTTACCTATTTTATATCGTCTTAAATTCGTTTCTATTCTAGCTAGCACCTCATCTATATCAAAAGGCTTTGTTATATAATCATCCGCTCCCATTTTTAGTATTTTTACCTTTAAATCTATCTCCTCTCTAGCAGATATAACTATTGTAGGTATATCCATTTCTTTTCTTATATAAGAAAGTACATCTTCTCCATTTTTTCCTGGTAGCATTATATCTAAAAGTACCATAGATATATTTCCATACTTTATATTTATAATAGCCTCTGTACCTGAAAAGGCAGATATTATATCATATCCATTTTGCCTTAGCATATCACATAAGAGCTTATTTATGCTTATATCATCTTCAACCACTAATATTTTTGTATTTTTCCTCATAATATCCCCTTTATTAATTTGTTATTTATATAATTGTACCATAAACTCACATTTATTTAACAGAGACGAATTTATTGTCTTTTATATAAAATCTCCATAAATAATCTTTAGCTTCTTTAGCGTAATCTATATTAACTCTTTTACTATTTATTATTTCAAAATCATTACTACTATATATTTTCTTATTTCCTTCATAATAAAAATCACTTATAAAAAGTTCTTCACCTAGTATACTTTTACTATTTAAATCTCTACCTATATTAAGTGCCATACAAAGCTTCCCTGGTCCATTAGCTATATTTTTTTTCTGATATGAATTTAAGTCTTTATAATGTTTTTTATATCTATTAAAAGATATCTCATCTATTTCTTTAATAGGTTCTACTGCTCTTATAAGTACACATTCTGGTATATTTTCCTTGTTTGCAGATATATTTAAACAATTGTACATACCATATATTAAGTATACATATATATGACCGCCTTCTAAATAAAGAGGTGCTGTTCTATTGCTTTTTTTATCATTATATACATGTGATGCTTTATCATCTTTTCCCATGTAGCTTTCAGTTTCTACGATTTTTGTTACTATGGTTTCATTGTTGTATTTTCTTATTAAATATTTACCTAATATACCTTTAGCCACTTCTATACCATCTTTATTAAAAAAATCTTTATTCAAATATTATACCTCCTTGTTTTTTATATATTTTAATGTCATATGATTAGTATGTATCAAATTGAATAAATTTAATATCTATATTAGATACATTTAATTTTACTATAAAAAAAGAGTACTATTCTATTTAGACTAAGTACTCTTTTTTATTATTCTTTTTATAATTCATCATTTAACTTATATCCTATACCTATTTCAGTTATTATATATTCTGGATTTGCTGGTTCTTTTTCAATTTTTCTTCTTATCGTTGCCATAAATACTCTTAATGATTTTATTTCACCTCCAAGCGTACTTCCCCATATTTCTTTTGCAATAAACTTGTGTGTAAGAACTTTACCATGATATCTTACAAGTAAAGATAATATATCATATTCAATAGGAGTTAGATGTATTTCTTCATTTTTAATTGTTACCTTCCTTTTGTCAAAATCTATATATAAATCTTTATAATCAAAATTATTTTTAATTATAGCCTTAGGCTTATTTTTTTGCGAATGTCTAATAGCTACTCTAACCCTAGCTAATAGTTCAGCTACAGAAAATGGCTTTGTTATATAATCATCTGCTCCCATATCAAAAGCTTCTACTTTTTCTCTATCTTGTTCTCTTGCTGATACTACTATTATAGGTACATCACTCAAATTTCTTATATTTTTTATGACCTCTATACCATCTATATCTTCAAGACCTAAATCTAGTAATATGACATCTGGAGAGTAAGACATACAAAGAGATATACCTTCTTTACCAGTTGTTGCTTCTTTAACCATATAGTCTTGTGTTGTTAGTGATGCATTTATAAATTTTCTTATTGTACTGTCATCTTCTATAATTAATATAAGATATTTACTCATTTTATTTCCCCTCTGTCTAGTCTTCTTTTGGAAGTATGAATTTAAATGTTGCTCCTTTGTCTTTATTATTTTTTACACTTATATCACCTTTATGGGCATTTATTATAGACTTACATATGGAAAGACCTAGCCCAACTCCTTTTCTAGAATCGCTGTATTTTATTTCACCAGTAAAAAATCTATCAAAAATATTATCTATAACATTTTCACAAACACCCGGTCCATTGTCTTTTACCTCAAAAGCAATATATTCTCCCTCCTCATAAACCTTTATATTTATTTCACACTCCTCTTTAGAATATTTTATAGCATTATCTATTAAATTTATTAATACTTGTTCTATAAGTTTAGCATCCATAGGAACAAACAGTATTTCATTTGGTATATCTATCTTAAGTTTTATATATTGTATCCTCTTTTTTATATGGGATAAAGCCTCTGATATAACTTCTTCTATCATTTCTGGATTTTTCTTAACTTCAAGCTTTCCTTCATCTATCCTTGTCATACTAAGTAGGTTTTCAACTAACCTTATTAACCATTGAGTATCTTCAAATACTCCATGTAACAACTCATCTATTATACTTTCATTTATTGCATCTTTATTTTTTATGATAGTACTAACTGCACCACTTATTCCTGCAAGTGGTGTTCTTAAATCGTGGGATATTGCTCTTAATAGGCTACTTCTTAATCTTTCACTTTCAATTTCAAGGCTAGCTTCTTTTTGCACTTCTGCTAATATCTCTCTGTCTATAGATATAGCCATTTGTGCTATTACCGCTTCTATTAGGCATATATCCTCATTATCTATCTTTTTACCTAAAGAAGAAATACCTATAACACCTAAAGTCTCATTCATACCAATTATAGGCATATAAAAACCTCTAGATCCTGGTAATGTAGCTGTACCATTTCCGGCAATAGTACTATTGTTAAATACCCATTTAGCTACTGCCTTTTCAGACTCTGATATAAAAATCTCTTCATTTTCTTTATTTTTTATATTCTTATATAATTTTAATTCTTTTTGCTTCTTATCCTTTATATAACATACTACATTTTTATCAAGACCTACCGAAAGTAATTCTAATCCTTTTTTTATAATTTCTTCTTTATTCGATAATCTCAAGAAGCTTCTATTTATTTCATATAACATATGAGTATTTTGTTCTCTTTTTGAATATATTTCAACTTGCTGTTGTATTATTGATGTAAGTGTTGATGTTATTATACCTACTATACAAAATACAACTAGTGTTATTATATGATTTGGATCATCAATATCTAAAGTATAAAAAGGTTCTGTAAATAAGTAATTTAAAAGGATTACATTTATAACTGAGCTTATTATTCCCGCTGTATATCCTTTTGTAACAACAGATACTAAAGCAACACCTAGTATATAAATTAAATATATATTTTCTTGTATAAATCCCATATATTTTAATACAGAAGATATTACCGTAACTACTATTGTTATGCATAATAATTTTATTATATCAAGACTACTTACTTTAATCTTTGATATTAAACTACTTTCATTTTTAGTTATATATCTATTACTGCTTCTTCCTTTATAAGGTATTACATGTATATCTATGTAGTCAGCTTCATCTATTAATTTATCTACTATATCTTTTTTAACAAATTTAGAAAATATACTATGAGTTCTATGATTTCTACCTATTATAATTTTGGTTACATTTCTCATTTTTGCAAATCTTAAAATATCTTCCACCATATTATCGCCATGTAAAAGCACAATCTCAGCACCTAGTTTTTTTGCAAGTTCTAGGTTATTTTCTAACTGTTTTTTTGCTTCTTTTGACATTTCTTTCTGGCTTGGATTTTTTATATGTATAGCTATTAATTTTGATAACGATGCTTGTGATATTCTAGATGCAGTTCTAAGTATTTTTTGAGATGATGGCGATGGTGAAACACATGCAAGTATTGTTTCTGAGGTTGGGATTACTATTTCTTTTCCTTTTGATAGTCTAGTTATTTCAACCTCTTTATTTACCTTTTGTGCTGTTTTTCTAAGTGCCAATTCTCTTAGTGCTATTAAATTATCTTTAGTAAAAAAATTTTCTTGTGCCCTTATTGCTTGTTCTTTTTTGTATATTTTACCTTGATTAAATCTCTCTAACAACACATCCGGTTCTACATCTATTAACTCAAGTTGTGATGATAAATCTATTATTTTATCTGGGATAGTTTCTTTTACACATACATTGGTAACAATTTCAATTATATCATTTAAACTTTCTAAATGCTGTACATTTACTGTAGTATATACATCAATTCCTGCCATTAGAAGTTCCTCTATATCTTGCCATCTTTTAGCATGTCTGCATCCTTTAGCGTTTGTATGTGCCAACTCATCTACTAATATTACTTCTGGGTTTCTTTTAAGAGCTAAATCTAAATTAAATTCCTTTAAAACTATATTTTTATACTTTACTTCTTTTATGTCTAAAACCTCTAGTCCATCTATTAAAGCCAGAGTTTCTTTTCTTGAATGTTGTTCTACATATCCTACTACTACATCTACTCCATTTTCTTTTAGAGTATGTGCAGATTCAAGCATGGAGTAGGTTTTACCTACTCCTGCTGCATACCCAAAGAATATTTTCAATTTACCTCTTTTTGACTTTTCTTCTTCACTATTTAATTTTGATAATAAACTTTCTGGATCTGGTCTATTCATATTTCCCCCATTAACTATTTGATTTTTTCTAAATCTAAGTTAAGATTTAATACATTAACTTTATCTTCTCCAAATATACCCATAAATTTCTTTTCTGTATTGTTATCTATTAATTCTAATAATTTTTCTTTCGAAACTTTACTATATTTTGCTACACGATCTACTTGATATATTGCTCCTTTTAATGATATATGTGGGTCTAATCCACTTCCTGATGCTGTAACTAAATCAACAGGTATTTTCTTATCACTATTTTCTTCATACTTTTTATATAATTTTACTCTTTCATCTATTACTTTTTCAAAATCTTCTCCTGTTGGGGACATATTACTTCCAGCAGAACTTAATCCATTATATGGATAGTCTGAAGTTGCTGATGGTCTTGACCAAAAGTAATCTGGGCTAGTAAAGTTTTGTCCTAATATTTCTGAACCTATGCTTTTACCATCTTCTTTTATTATACTACCATTTGCCTTGTACGGTACAAATATTTGTGCAAAAGCTGTTACTGTAACTGGATACAAAATTCCTGTTATTACTGTCATTATTATAAATATTAAAGATGCTTTTTTTATATATTCCATATTAAACTCTCCTTATTTAACTATATAAACATAATCATGCTTATAAGCATATCTATTAATTTTATAAATATAAATGGTGTGATAATGCCTCCGACACCATATATCATTAAGTTTTTTGATAATAACTTACTAGCAGGAAGCTCTATGTATTTAACTCCCTTTAAAGCAAGAGGAACTAACGCTATAATTACAAGTGCATTGTATATAACAGCACTCATTATTGCACTTTCTGGGCTAGATAGATTCATTATATTCAATTTATCAAGTTGAGGATATATACCTATAAATAGGGGTGGTATTATAGCAAAATATTTTGCTATGTCATTTGCTATACTAAAAGTTGTAAGAGCTCCTCTAGTCATTAATAGCTGTTTACCTATTTTTACAATCTCTATTAACTTTGTTGGACTTGAGTCTAAGTCTACCATATTACCAGCCTCTTTAGCAGCTTGAGTTCCTGTATTCATTGCAACTGCAACATCTGCTTGTGCAAGTGCCGGAGCATCATTACTTCCATCTCCTGTCATTGCTACTAAATGCCCTTTTCTTTGATATTCATGTATTAAATCAAGCTTAGCTTTAGGAGTTGCTTCTGCTAAAAAATCATCTACTCCAGCTTCTGCTGCAATAGCTGCTGCTGTTAATGGATTATCACCCGTTATCATAATAGTCTTTATTCCCATTTTTCTTAAATCGTTAAATTTTTCAGATACACCTTTTTTTAGTATATCTTTTAGATATATTACGCCTAATACTTTTTCATTTTTACAAACTACTAAAGGAGTTCCTCCCTTTTTAGATATTGACTCTACTATCTCATCACATTCCTTTGGATAATTACCTCCCATATTTTCTACAAATTCTTTAATAGCACTTGCTGCCCCTTTTCTTATCTTGTCTTGACCTATATTAGTACCACTCATTCTAGTTTTTGCAGAAAATGGAACAAATTCAGGATTTTTAACATCTAAGTAGTTTCCATTTATTGCCTTCTTCTTTTTTGCAAGTATTACTATACTTCTTCCTTCTGGAGTTTCATCTAGTGTAGAACTTAATTCAGTATAATAAACAAACTCCTCCATATCTACATTTTTAAGAGGTATAAATTCACTTGCCTGTCTATTTCCATAAGTTATAGTACCTGTTTTATCTAGAAGTAAAATGTCTACATCACCTGCTGCCTCTATAGCTCTTCCTGATGTTGCTAATACATTTTTATTATTTAATCTACTCATTCCTGCAATACCGATTGAGGAAAGTAGTGCTCCTATTGTAGTAGGTGCTAGACAAACTAATAAGGCTACTAAAGATGTTATAGAAACTACACTTCCTACTCCATTTTGATTTACAGCAAATCTACTAAATGGATATAGTGTAATTGTAACTACTAAAAATATTGCTGTTAACGCTATTAGTAAAGTTTGAAGAGCTATTTCATTTGGAGTTTTTTTTCTTTGTGCCCCTTCAACCATAGCAATCATTTTATCTAAGAAACTTTCACCTGCATTTGATGTAACTTTTACTATTAAGTAGTCTGATACCACCGTTGTTCCACCGGTTACTGCGCATCTATCTCCACCAGATTCTCTTATAACTGGTGCACTCTCACCTGTTATAGCACTTTCATCAACAGATGCCACTCCTTCTATAACATCTCCATCTGCTGGTATTTGGTTATTTGCTTCTACTAAAACTATATCTCCTTTTTTTAGTAAATTAGATGGAATCATTTCAAATTCACTATCTATATTACACTCTTTGAGCTTTTTAGCTAAAACGTCCTTTTTAGCAGCTCTTAAGCTACTTGCTTGTGCTTTTCCTCTACCTTCTGCTATTGCTTCTGCAAAATTTGCAAATAACACTGTTGACCATAAAAATATACTAATTGTTATAGTAAATGGTGTATTGTCATTTGTTATGTTAAAAATAGATAAAACACTTATAATACTAGTTATTATGGAACCTACATAAACTATAAACATTACCGGATTTTTTAGTTGATTCTTGAAATCTAATTTTTTTATAGAATCTTTAGTAGCCCCTTTTAAAATATCTTTATTTATGAAAGTCTTATTTAAATCACCCATAATCTTATCTCCTTATATTAAAATATCATGCTCAAGTGTTCTGCTATTGGTCCAAGTGCTAAAGATGGTAAGAAACTTAATGCACCTATCATAAGTACTACTCCTACCAATAAAAATACGAATAGTGTATTGTTAGTGGCTAATGTACCCGAACTTTGTGGAACTATTTTTTTGCTAGCTAAAGACTCTGCTATATTTATTATTAATATTATAGGTATAAAGCGAGCAAGTAACATTACTATACCTGTTAATAAATTTACGAATATATTATTTGCACCAAATCCTGCGAATGCACTACCATTATTGTTTCCTGTAGAGCTTAATGCATATAATATTTCTGAAAATCCATGAGCTCCACTATTATTTAATAAATCACTTGCATTTGGTAACATACAAACCATAGCAGTTCCAACTAAAACCAAGACTGGAGTAGTTATTATTAAAATAGATGCCATCTTCATTTCAAAAGGTTCTATTTTCTTTCCTAGATACTCAGGAGTTCTACCTACCATAAGACCTGATATAAATACTGTTAATATTACAAACGCTAACATGCCATATAGCCCACAACCAACTCCTCCAAATACTACTTCACCTAGTTGCATAAGTAGTGTTAAAATCATTCCTCCTATTGGTGTGAAAGAGTCATGCATAGAATTTACAGAACCATTAGATGCTGATGTTGTTGTTACCCCCCATATAGCAGAATTCGTAACTCCGAATCTAACCTCTTTTCCTTCCATATTTCCTCCAGACTGATTATCATCTATCTCACTGTATATATATGGATTATTTACTAATTCTGGAGTTGACTTGTATTCATAATACATAGTTGTTGCCATAGCTATTACAAATATTACTATCATTGCAGATAAAAGTGTGGTTCCTTGTTTTTTATCTTTTACCATGTCACCAAATGTAAAGCATAATGCTGCTGGTATTAATATAATTGATACTACTTGAGCTATATTTGATAATAATGTTGGGTTTTCAAGTGGATGTGCTGAATTCGTTCCAAAGAATCCTCCTCCATTTGTTCCTAATTGTTTTATTGCTATTTGGCTTGCTGCAGGACCTCCTGGAATAATCTGAGTATCTACTGTACTTTTATCATCTAAAACTATTTCTTCTACTAAGCTTACTTCTTGATAAGGTTTAAAGTTTTGCACTACTCCTTGAGTTGTTAAGAATATTGCAAGTACCATAGATAAAGGTATCAGCACATATAAAGTCGATTTTATTAAATCTACCCAGAAGTTTCCTAGTTTAGAACATTTAGTTCTCTTAAATCCTCTTATTAAAACCATAAGTACACTTATCCCAACTGCTGCTGATACAAAGTTTTGAACTGTTAGACCTAACATTTGAGACATATAGCTTAATGTAGTCTCTCCACTATATGCTTGCCAATTTGTATTAGTTATAAAGCTTGCTGCTGTATTAAAAGCTAAATCCCAATTTACATTACTTAATTTTTCAGGATTTAGTGGTAATATATACTGAATCATTTGTAAAAACATAACAAATAATAAACTAATGACACTAAATGCCATTAAACTTAAAATATATTCTTTACCTGACATTTCTTCATTTTCATTTATTTTAAGAACTTTATATATCCATTTTTCTATAGGTTTTATTACTTTACTTAGAAATACTCTTTTACCTTTAAATACCTTAGATATATAAATTCCCAAAGGTTTTGCTAGCAATAAAACTATTGCTATAAAAAATATTACTTGAATTACAATGCTACTCATTTTTTCTCCTCCTAATTTTTGTATATGATTATTCTATTATTTTTTATATAAAATGAATGTTAATATAATTCTATATACATTAAGATTGTATAAAGATTAAATAAAAAAGTACCTAGATTAATCTAGGTACTTTTTGCTATTTTTTATCATTATATATTTTACTACTATCAGAAACATTTTTTAAAGTTGACGTCCACTCATTATTAGTAGCGTCTTTTTTATTTCTATTAGCTTTATTAGTTACACATTCATTAGAACCTGACCATTGGTTATTTCCTTCACATTTTTTGTTATTATTCATAATGTCACTCCTTAAAAGTAATATCGTTTATATTTTTTCTTATTTGTATATTTTAATACTAGTGCTTTTTTGGGTGCTTTGGTATTTTATATATTTTTTCTTTCCTAAGTTCCATTATAAAAGATAGCATCATAAGTACTAATATTATACTAAATGGAAGTGCCGTAACTATTGACATTGTTTGAAGTCCTTGAAGTCCTCCACTAAGAAGTAGTGCTACTGCAACTAATGCCTGAAGTATTCCCCAGACTAATTTTACCTTATTAGTTGGTTCCATAGAACCTTTAGCACTAAACATACCTAATACAAAAGTTGCTGAATCTGCCGATGATACGAAAAAAGTAAGTATAAGTATCGTTGCTATTATGCTTATAATATATCCAAATGGCAAACTCTCTAACATTACAAATAAAGTTGAACTCATATCTGCTTTTAATGCTTCAAGTAGTGCTAGATTGGTATTTATCTCTAAGCTTAATGCAGTTCCTCCAAATACAGCAAACCATATACAACTAAATAAAGATGGTACTAATAATACTCCTATTATAAATTCTCTTATGGTTCTTCCTTTAGATACCCTTGCTATAAATACACCAACAAAAGGTGACCAAGCTATCCACCATGCCCAGTAAAATAATGTCCAATTGGCTATCCAATTTGATTCTTCAAATGGTGTTAATCTCAAACTCATAGATATAATATTTTGAAGATAATTTCCTAAATTATTAGTAAATACCTCAAGTATATTTGCTGTTGGTCCTAGTATAAATACAAATATTAAAAGTAATACAGCTATACCTACATTTATATTACTAAGTATTTTAATTCCTTTTTCAAGTCCAGTTGTTGAAGATATTAAAAATAATATAGTAGATATTATTATTATTATTATCTGATTAAATATATTTATATTTATTCCAAATAAATTGTTAAGTCCTCCGTTTATTTGCATGGCTCCAAGACCTAAAGATGTAGCAACTCCAAATGCCGTTGCTATTATTGCAAGAATATCTATAAACTTAGATTGTGGAGAATTCAAATCACCTCCTATAATTGGAGATAGAGTCTGACTTATAAGTAACTTTTTGTCCTTTCTAAATCTAAAATAAGCTATAGTAAGTCCTACTAAAGAGTATATAGCCCATGCATGAAGTCCCCAATGAAAAAATGAAAAAGTTATAGCAGCATTAGCAGCTTCAGGTGTAAGTTTTGGTATTCCTGATAAAGGATAAATATAATGATCTAAAGGTTCTGCTACTCCCCAAAACACAAGACCTATACCCATTCCTGCGCTAAATAGCATTCCAAACCAAGTTATATTGCTAAATTCAGGTCTATCATCCTCATGCCCAAGTCTTAGTCTACCGTATTTACTAAAAGCTAATGCAATCATAAATACTAATACTAAAAATGTAATTATAAGAAACATCCATCCAAATTTATCTGTTGTAAAAGCTAACGCAAGTGTAGCTGTACTTGCTAAAGAATTTGGAGATATAAGTCCCCACAATACAAATAACCCAATTATTGCTACGGATATATAAAAAACCATATGAAAAACTCCTTATCAAATGTATTTCTGATTTAGTTTCTCTTAAATCTATATTTTGTATACTGATTTTTATAAAAAAGAGTACTTCTAAGAAGTACTCTTTTACTCTATCCGAAAAATTAATTATATAAATTTATATGTATTAATAAAAAAACATCTATAAAGATTTATAGATGTTTTTATTAAAATTACTTTTTAACATTATCATTTTTATTAATATTGTTATTGTTATTATTATTGTTGTTATTATTAGTATTGTTATATTTACTAGTATCTATTCCTAATGATCTATTCATATCTTCTAATAATTTTTCAAATTGGTTTTTTTCACCTTTATCTGTTTTTGTTGCTTCATCTACAACTCTCATAAAGTCTTCTTTTGACTTACTTAAATCTTCTTTTGATATTTTATCTAAATTTTTTAATTTTGTATCTATATTAGCTATAGTTTTTTCGCCTTCTCTTATAAGATCTTTATTCATTTTATCTAATTCTTTATCATCTATTTTTACATCATTTTTTAAATTATTTACAAAAGCTTGAGTTTTATCTCTTGCATCTTTATATGCTTCTTTTACATTAGATAAATATTTTTCATTTCCTGGGTACTCATTTGTTTCATAGTACTTAGATACACTTTGTGGAGATAAGTAAACTTTATAATTATTTAAATCATTCATATAATCTCCATAAAATCTTGAGTACTGAGTTACATAATCATTATCTCTTACAGAAGTATTATCTCCTGTTGGAGTCTCTACTTTTGTACCTTTTGTATTTTCGTTTGCATTTTTTCCATTGTTATTACATGCTACTACTCCAAGTGATAACATTAATGAAAGTCCTATTGTCATAAGTTTTTTTAGTTTCATATTTTACCTCCAATTTTTCTTTATGTAATTATTTACTCTACTATTATTTACTAAATCTTAAATATTATTATAAAAAATTTAACATTTTAAATTTCTTATTTTACCATAATTGCCATAAAAATTAATCTATATTTCTGTATTATTTTTATAATTTTTGAACAAACTTTTAATAAGAATATTGTAATAAAATTTGCATTTAATTTAAGTTATATAACGATAATAAAATGTTTATACCTAATACTAAACGTGATATTTTCAATACTAAAAATTATTAATTAATAAAATTTATCATTGAAATTGATTATCATTTATTCTATAATATAATTAATTGATAATAATTTTCATTAGGAGTTGATAGTTTTGAACTGTTATTCATGTAAAACTAATATAAATTCATCATATATAAAATGGTTATTAGAAATACTAGGTCCTGTACTTATGGGTTCTAAGCCTTGTGAAATACTTAGTATACCTAGTTTTGATAAAAATAAAGATAATAAAATAAACGATATAAAAAATCACTTTAAATTATGTAAAAAAATTAATTATATAATAATAGATAAAAAAGAAAAGGGACTTAAACTATTATTTATAAATAAAGACTCCTTATCTACTCAATTAAATAATAAAAAAATCCATAACTTTTTAAAATATTTAGGTTATCCATCTAATTTAGATACAGATTTATACCTTAATCACTTGATAAACAAATTAGAGGGAGATGATTTCCCAGATGAAATAGGTATATTTTTAGGATATCCACTTAAAGATGTAGTAGGATTTATGGGTTATGGTAGTTATAAGTTTCATAACACTAAATATTGGAGAGTATATGGTGATCCTAAACCTTCAGAAGACTTGTACTCTAAATTTCTAAGCCATAGAGAAAAGTTAAGAGATATGTTAAAGTCTCAAAGTGTAAAATATATACTTTCATCTCTTTAAAATAGTTAACCAGAAATACATAAATATACAACAAAAAAAGAGCTATCTTTATATAAAGATAGCTCTTTTTTTATATTTCATCTGCTATATCCCAACATTTGCCCACGCATAAACCCATCTACTATTTCTTTAATAAATTTTAACATGGAATCTCCCCCTATATCTCCTCGTTATTTATTTTATAATTATATATATTTGCTAAAATTTCTTTTTATTAGTTACACTTACTATACCCACATTGCAAACATACCCCGCATCCACCTGATGGTATTATAGATTCACTTTTACACTCTGGACATATAAATTTTTCATTTTCTATTGTATCTGCATATAAATTTTCTTTTTTATCATCTTTTGGCTTTTCATTAACCAATATCCCACTTCTCTTACAACCATCTCTGTATATAGTTATCCCTTTCAAATTATTTTTCCAAGCACTCATATAAATATTGTACACATCATCTACAGTAGCTTCATGAAATAGATTTATTGTAGATGATATAGATGCATCTATATGTTTTTGCCATGCGTTTTGCATTTTTATTCTATCCTCTGGATTTAACTTCATAGCGGTTACAAATATATTTGGTAAATCTTTTTCATTTACTATATTATATTCATCCATATACTCTTTTACTATAGGAGTATATACCTTGTAATATACATCCTCATCATGCAAGCTTTCTGTTTTTCTTATGTATGATAAGTTAAATATTGGCTCTATACCACCACTTATACCAAGCATAGTTGATATAGAGCCTGTAGGTGGTATTGTCAATAATTGAGAGTTTCTAAGCCCATATTTCCTAATTAAATTCTTAACATCATCATCAACATTTTCTTTGAAGAAATTAGAACTAAAAACTACTTCTTCATCATATTTTTCATAACTTCCATAATCCCTTGAAAGAATTGCTGATTGCTTTAAGGCCTCATTTAACATAATCTTTGATAACTTTTCACATAAGTTTATAGAATTTTCACTTCCATATACTAAATTTAACTTTATAAGCATATCCGCTATTCCCATAACACCTAAACCTATTTGTCTATAATTTTTTACACTCTCTTTTTGTATATCTAGAGGATGAAGATTAAGACCTTCTTCTAACACTTCATTTAATCCTACAACACAATCACGTACAGTTGACTTAAATTTATTAAAATCAAAAACTGCTTTTTTTGTAAATGGCTCAACTACAAACTCAGCTAAATTTATAGAACCTAGTAAACAGCTTCCTCCAGCTGGTAATGGCTCTTCTGCACAGGGATTTACACCTTCATATCTAAAATTTTTATCTTCACTTAGTAAGTGATTTTTATTAATATTATCCCAAAATAAGATACCTGGCTCTGCATAATCCCAATTATTTTGTATGAGTTTCATAAATAAACTATATGCATCTACTTCTTTATTTATAACTTCATCAGTTTCCTTTACTAAAAATTTACAAATAAACTTTTCTTTATTTTCTACAGCTCTCATAAACTCATCATTTATTCTAACCGATATATTTGCTTTAGTAATTTTTTCTAAATTTGTTTTTATATCTATAAACTCTTCTATATCAGGATGATTAACATCCATTGATATCATAAGTGCTCCTCTTCTTCCCCTTTGGCCTATAAGACCTGTTGTCATAGAGTAAAGATCCATAAATGATACAGCCCCTGTAGTAGTCTTTGCTGCATTATATACCCTTGATCCTCTTGGTCTTAAATTTGATATATCAATTCCTACGCCTCCTCCATAACTAAATGTTCTAGCTAAATATTTTGCAGTATCGAATATAGACTCTATATTGTCTTTTGGTCTAGATAATACATAGCAATTAGAGTAGGTTACTTTTATACCATGCTTATTAAGACCTCTATTTGCAAGTATTCTTCCTGCAAATAAAAACTTCTTTTCTCTTATAAGCTTTTCTATTTTTTTATTTCCTCCAGATACTCTTACTAGCCACTCATCAAAGCTTTCATTATTATATTGATATTTGTTTGACCATATAGACTTTTGAAGCTCTTCCATTTTCCACTTAGAATATCTTATATTTGCTCTTTTTTCTCTATATAATATGTACTTTTTAGCTACATCTTTTCTATTTGATTCCATAAGATATAACTCTACCATATCTTGTATTTCTTCTACGTTTATAGGTTTATTTGTATTAATTAAACTTTTTTCTATCTTGTTAGCTATATCTATAGCTAACTCTTTATCTTCATCAAACTTGCTATTTATAGTTGATTTATAAATAGCATTATATATCTTACTTTTATCAAAGCTCTCTTTTGTTCCATCTCTTTTTATTATATTTATCATTAGCTAATCCCTCATATTAATATTTTATATTTTGATTATTAATATCTTTCCTTAATCTAGTTTAAATTATTAATATAAAAAACTAATTAATTTTATATATACTTTTAGTTTAAGTAATAATTTAGTATATTCTTAACCTTAGGTACTACATATTCACTAGTAGATTTATTTATATTCTCTACTATCATAGATATAGCTATTTTGGGGTCATCTTCATTTACTGCAACAAACCATCCATTATTAATACCGCTATTATCATCTTTACTATTTTTAATTTCAGCAGTTCCAGTTTTCCCCATTATATTTTTACCTTCTATTTTAGCAAGATATCCAGTTGAATCTTCATCGTTTATAGCACCTTTAAAGCATTTTTTTAATTCTTCTATATATTTCTTATCTATAGCATTTTTATATACTTTACTTTCTTTGTTTTCACTTATAACAAGTCTTGGTATCATTATATTTCCATCATTAACTAAAGCACTATAAGAAAGTACAACATCTAGTGGTGTCATTAAAATTTCCCCTTGACCATATCCTGTATCTCCTAAAAGAATTTCATTGTCTAATTTCCCATTATTAGATATTTGAGAGTTTTGCATAGGATATTCAAAAGTAATTTTTTCTCCTATTCCAAATTTTTTAAGACCTTTTATATAATCTTCTTCTCCTAATTTTATAGCCTTATCTGCAAAGTATATATTATCAGAATATTTTACTGCATCGTATAGATTAACAGGTCTTTTTGTATCTTTTACTCTTGTTACGCTATAATTCCCCCAACTACTATCCTTTTGCCAACTCTCCCCCTTTATATCCATGTATTCGTTAGGATTTATAACTCCACTTTCTAATCCAATACTAGATGTAATTAGTTTTATAGTTGACCCTGGAGAGTATGAATCATTAGCTCGATTTTCAAACTGTATATTATTTTGATTTTCCCACTTATTAGCTATTTCTTTAGTCTTGTATGTAACCAGTGTATTAGAATTATAAGATGGAGAACTTACCATAGCTAATACTTCTCCATTTAGAGGATTAATTGCTATAGAAGCTCCTTTATCTCCTTTTAATTCATTGTATATACTATCTTGAAGTTTAGAGTCTATAGATAACTTTATATCTTCTCAATTTCTTTGATTTACTTTGCCTATTTCTATTTTCTCATTTCCTCTTTTTAGATAAGCCTCTACTCCATCAATTGCTCTTAGTCTATCTTCATATATTTGTTCTAATCCTGCTTTTCCAATCTTACTAGTCTGTGAATATCCTTTACTTTTTTCTAATTCTTCTTTTGTTATATTTCCTATATATCCAATTAAATTTCCCAAAGCTTCACTATTTTTATATACTCTAGACACTTCTTCTTTTATACTAATGCCTTCTATTAATTTCAAATTATTTATTCTATCATTTTCGTACGGTGATACATTTAATAAATGTACTAACTGGCTACTTGGCTTATCTTTTATTGTATCTTCTATATATTCTTTGCTTATATCTAGTATTGTTGCTACCTTGTCTATATTTTCTATTTTGTTTTTATTAAATACTTCTGGATGTATATAAACTGAACTTACATTAGAGTCAATTGCTAGTTCTTCGTCGTTTCTATCTAATATTTTTCCCCTAGTAGCCTTTTTGGTTTCTACTCTTACTAAATCTCCTTTTTTCATATTAGGTAGTATTAAACTTTCATCCCATAGTATTTTGTATCTATCATCTTCCTTAACTAAATTTATATTAAAATTATCATAATCTAATTTGCCTACGATAGTGTTTATACTCATAGATGCTAATATTTTTAAATCTTTATCAATCTCTTTTATTTTTATATTTATATCTCTTGCGTTTATTGAGCCATAAATTTTTTCATATCTATTTGTAAATTCTTCATAGGATATCACCTTCTTGGATTTAATAGATATATTTTCATATAATTTATCAAACTTTCTATCGTTTAAATCCTTAGTAAAACTATCTATAATTTGTTTTACTTCACTTTCATTACTACATCCTACAAACAATAATGTAATCATAATAATTACCCCTAATAATATAAGTATTTTTTTTAATCCCCCCATAAAAATCCCCCCTATTTAAAATATTTAGATTTTATTTTATTTACCTCATCATGCTTTATAGCTATTGCTTTTCCAACCTCTCCTCCTAGTATATTCCATACATAGTTATGAACTTCTACTGCATTATCAAAATCACCTTTTTTCCAATTTAATAATTGTCTATTTAGATATTCCTTAACACCATTATCTTTTATATATCCTAAAGAAGTTATGGCTATATCTACACTTTCAGGTGTTATCTCTACCATCCCATACTTTCTATCATCTATAGCTTTTATAATACTATTTGCCATTTCATGTATAAACTGTATGCTTTGATATTCACTATTTGGCATATATAAATTATTTACTTGTACGTTATCTTCCTCTTTTATATCTTCATTTTTTTCTTTATCTGAAATTTTAAGTTCTTTATTTAAGTCTTCATCTGTTTTATTTACCTTGTACTCTGTAGTTTCTACTACTTCAAACTTTATACTACCATTTTCATCTAACTTAGCTTTTGGTATATATTTATCTACTCCTATAAAAGATGCTATTTCATCTACTTGTAAAGTGTCATTTATAGTTTGGAAGAAATTTTTAACTGGTGGTAACTTGTGTGCAAGCACAGGGTTATATATACCAACAGATAATATAATCCCTAGGCTTGCTGCTATATACATAAATTTCCTTTTGCTTTTTTCTATCTTAATATCTTTTTCTGCATTATTTATGGCATTTTTTATTAAAATATTTAAGTCACTTGGAACTTCAATTGACTCTATTTTTTCTTTATCTATGTAAAAATCATTAATTTCTTTATCTATGTCTTTTATATCTATATCTATATCAATTAAATTATCTTCAACTTTATTTTTTTTACTCATTCCCATAGCCCTCCTTTAATATACTTTTCATATCTTTTATTGCTTTTCTTAGATGAGTTTTTATAGTATTAATAAGACGGTCTAGTATATTTGATATTTCTTCTACCTTTAAATCTTCTATATATCTAAGTATAATTGCATCTTTATATTTATCTTCTAATTCATCTATAGCATTGTATAAATCTATTTTTGTTTCAATCTTATCATCTATTAAAACTTCTTTTGTATATGAATTTTCATTATGTCCTAAATCTATCATCCCATTTTTTCTTAAATAATCATTTGTTGTGTTTATAAGTATTTTACTTATCCAAGTTTTAAAATACTTAGGCTCTTTTAATTTTTGTATATTCTTGTATGCTTTATATACTGTTTCTTGAAATATTTCCTTTGCATCTTCCTCATATTTACACCTTATATATATTTCCTTGTATAGTCTTTTTGAGTATATATTTATCAATTTCTCAAAAGCTTCTTTATCACCTTTTATTGCCTTTTCGGCTAGTATTACTTCATCCACTTTTTTACTCCCTTCTTACTTTCATTTCTGATTACATTTATTAGACTCTGGGTTTTAGTAAAAAGTTTTAACTTTTTTTTAAAAATATAAAAAATACTAGAAAATTTTATTCTAGTATTTTCAGCAAATATTTTAAGTTTACCTTTTATATTTTTATACCATATACTGTAGTTATAATAATGTTATAATTTTTATATATATTTTTTAAGTCAATAAATTTAAAATCTTATTAATACCTTTATTATATCAATATACTTATTTTTTCAAAAAACGGTATTAATAAAGCATATATAATAATGTTACTAATCATTATATATATTCATTTTTTCTCCCCTTGCAAAGCCTATTACTTTAATACCTAATTCTTTTGATAATTTCATAGCCATATCAGTTATAGCTGATCTTGATACTATATATTTTAAATTTAAATTAAAGCATTTTAATATTATTTCAGATGTTATTCTTCCACTTGTAAGTATTAATTTATTATTTATATCTATATTATCTACTAAACACTTCCCTATTACCTTGTCTAATGCATTATGTCTTCCTATGTCTTCTTTAAAAAATAATATCTCTTTAAAATTACTAAGAGCTACACTATGTACCCCACCAGTATTTTTAAATACTTCTGATTTTTCATTAAATTTATTTATAAGCTTATTTATATTTTTATAATCTAACTTATCTATATTTAAAGTATCATCAAGTTTTATTTTTAACTTTTTTAAAGACTTATAATATATACTCCCTTTACCACAACCACTAGTTATAGCTCTTTTTTCATTTAACTTATTATTTATATTGTTTTATTAACTATTTTATATCTACATATCCTTCTTTTTCAAATACATTAATGCTATTAATATCATTATATGAAGTTATTATCTCATCTGAATACAAAAATCCTACTGCTAAATGTAGTAATGAACTTGGAGTACATATTAGTGTTATATATTCATATTCGTTTATATATATAGTAAATAAATACTCTACCACTATATCATCATCAACTTCTATTAATTCCCCATTTATGTATCTTTTTATTTTATATTTTTTAACCACATCCATAGCTATATATTTCCTTTTTATAAGAATCTAGTTCTTCTCTTGTATTTAAGTTTGTAAACATATTTTCATTAAATTTATTATTTTTAAATTCATCTTCTTTAACATAATACACATTTTTATTATTTCTTTCAAAAAAGCTTATTATAGATTTTCTATTTGAGTTTAATATATAATCTTTCATTTCATATCCTAATTTTTTTTTATAAGCACCATGAAAAAGCTGTATTTTATCATTTAATATAGATATATAAATATGAGATTCCTTTTTATCTTTTATGTCTTTATTGACCATTGCTTTAATGTATTTTATATAATTATCATCTAAGACAGGCATATCACAAGCTATTATATAAGCATATAAACTACTACTATTTTTAAGCCCTACACTTATTCCTGCCAGTGGTCCCATACCCTTTATTTCATCCTCTACAACTTTGTACCCTAAATCTTTATAATACTCTTTTTTATTAGTCACTATTATTATTTCTTTAAAGTGTTTTTTAAGCTTTTTAGCAATATCTAATATTAATCTCTTTTCATTGATTACTAAAAATTGCTTATCAAACCCCATTCTACTACTTTTTCCGCCAGCTAGTATTATAGCTGTATTTAGATTATCCATATTAATCACCTTTATATTAAAGTAGTGTTTTAAAAATAAGGATATAAATTAATTTATATCCTTATTTACTATATTTTAAGCATGTGCTAATTCTTTATTTCTTATTTTTTCTACTTTTATAGCACATACCTTTAAATCTGGTACTTTACTCACCTTATCTAATGTAGTATTAGTAAGATAATTTGCAGCTCCATCAGCAAAGTGGAAAGGCATAAAAAATACATCTTCATCAACTATATCAGTTATTCTTACATAAGTTTCTATTTCTCCACGCTTTGAAGATACCTTTATTTTTTCATTTTCTTTAAATCCTAGCTTATTGGCTGTTATTGGATTTACTTCTATATATGAATGTGGTGCCTTTTCATTAAGACCCTCTACCTTACCTGTCATTGTTCTGGTATGATAATGATATAATATCCTTCCATTAACTAATGTATATGGATACTCTTCACTTAAACCTTCAAAACTTAATGTATAATCACAAGGAACAAATGTTGCTTTACCTTTTGCAAATTTATCTGTATGTAATATTTTAGTTCCCTCATGATTAATGTTGGTACATGGCCACTGTAATCCTTTCATTTCTATTCTTTCATAAGTTATTCCAGCGTATGATGGTGTTAATTCACTAATCTCTTTCATTATTTCTTTTGGAGATTCATAGGTTTTATCATATCCTAATTTATTCATGATCTCCATCAATATAACCCAATCAGGTTTTGAATTATATACAGGCTTTATAGCTTCCCTTATTCTTTGAACTCTTCTATCCGTATTTGTAAATGTTCCATCTTTCTCTGCAAAAGATGCAGCAGGTAAAACTACATCTGCAAGTTCTGCTGTTTCAGTTAAGAATATATCTTGTACAACCAAGAAATCTAGTTTTTCTAGAGCCTTTTTTATATGATTTATATCTGGGTCTGATATCATAGGATTTTCACCCATTATATATAAAAACCTTATATCGCCATGTCCTATAGCATTAGTTATCTCTGGAACTGTTAAACCTACCTTATTAGGCAATTTTACTCCCCATGCATTTTCAAATTTTTTAACAATATCTTCATTTAATACACTTTGATATCCTGTAAATACATTCGGTAAAGCTCCCATATCACATGCACCTTGCACATTGTTTTGGCCTCTAAGTGGATTTACTCCAGTATATTCTTTTCCTAAATTACCGCATAAAAGTGCTAAATTTGATATACTCATTACATTTTGGGTTCCTGTTGAATGTTGAGTTATACCCATAGAGTAAAATGTTGCACTGTCATTAGTTGCATATATTCTAGCAGCTTTTATAATATCATCTTTATCTACTCCACATATTCTAGCACCTTCCTCAGGTGTATAATCTTTAACTAATTCTTTTAAAGCTTCATAGTTTTCAGTTCTTTCTTTTATATATTCATCATCTTGTAAATTTTCAGATATTATAACATTCATCATAGTGTTTAATAAGGCTACATTTGTTCCAGGATTTATCTGTAAAAATACATCAGCTCTTTTAGCTAGCTCTATTTTTCTTGGGTCTGCTACGATTAATTTCGCTCCTTTACTTACTGCTTGTTTTATTTTCGCTCCTATAACAGGATGATTTTCTGTTGTATTAGAGCCTATTACAAATATAGATTCTAAATTACTTACCTCTTCAATGCTATTTGTCATAGCACCACTACCTAATGTAGTTGCAAGACCTGCAACTGTTGAGGAATGTCAGAGTCGAGCACAATGGTCTACATTATTAGTTCCCATTACTCCTCTTATCATTTTTTGGAATAAATAGTTTTCTTCATTACTACATCTTGCTGAAGATAGCCCTGCAAAAGCATCACTACCATAAACTTTCTTCGTTTTATTAAAGTTTTCTAATATGTAGTCATATGCTTTCTCCCAAGTAACTTCTTCAAATTTTTCACCAACTTTTATTAGTGGATTTTTAAGTCTATCTTCATGATTTATAAATTTGTATCCAAATTTACCTTTAACACACAGTAGTCCATCATTTACTTCACCAAATACTGGTTGAGATCCTACTACCTTATCATCTTTAACTTGTAACTCTAATTGACATCCCACTCCACAATAAGAACAAGTAGTCTTCACTTTTTTAGTGTTGTAAAAATCTGCATTTTTAGGAACTAGTGCTCCTACTGGACAAATTGATACACAATTACCACAAGATACACAACTTGATTCATTTAAATTTTCTCTAAAGAATGGAGTAATTTCAGTTTCATAACCTCTATCAACTGAACTTATAGCACTCACTTCTTGTAATTCTTCACATACTCTTACGCATTTTTTACAAAGAATACATTTATTTGGGTCATAATAAAAAAATGGATTACTGTCATCAATAGGCAATTTCTTAGGCTGGTTGTCATATTTAGGTTTGAAATTATTTAGATATATACTTGAATAGTCTTGTAATTTACATGAACCTGATCTTGCACATGTTGTGCACTCTAATGGATGGTCTGATATCATAAGTTCTAATATTTCTTTTCTTGCGCTTTGTACTTTCTTGCTATTTGTTAATATTTCCATTCCTTCTTTTACTATTTTTCCACAAGCTACTTCTAAATTTTTGCTTCCTTTAATCTCTACTACACACATTCTACATAGTCCGCTTGGATTTAATCTTTCATCATTGCAAAAGTTCGGCAATTCTATTCCTATACTTTTACAAGCATTAAAAATTGTGGTTCCTTTTTTAACACTAACTTTAGTATCATTTATAATTATATTTACCAAAGTATTACCCCCTATTAAAATTTAACTGTTTTAATATTTTCAACCATATATACTTCTATTCCTTCTATAATATGATATTTTATATTAACTTATGAAAAAAAAGCCTATGAAAATACATAGGCTTTTTTTATTTATTAGGTTTTTTATATACACTTTTATGAATGTACTCTGTATCTATTACATTTCCATTTGAATCTTTATATTTTCTATAAGTTTTTGATGCATCTAAACCATTTTGTTTAAATGCCTCTACATATATTTCTATATTTTTTTATCACTATCATTTCCATATATCCTACAAGTTAAAGTACCATTTCCTACTACGGTTTTCACATATACAGGATGGTTGTATTGATTTTTAAATCTAAAATCAGTTCCACCGTCATTTACCATAGCATCTCTACCTATTGGAACATAAGTTGATAATAAGGAATGATTAGTTATTGAAATTAGCTTAAGCCCAGATTCTAAAACTGCATTATATAAAGTAGTAGAAACTTGACATACGCCTCCACCTAATCCATCTTCTAGCTTTCCATTTATAATAACAGGTGCATCCTTATATCCATTAGCCTTATTTCTCACCCCTGTATATTCATTATATGAGTATTCTTCACCAGGCATTAAAAGTACATCACTACTTTTATTTCCCGCTACTCTTATATTTTGTACTCTCCCAGTTAAAGATGTAGAAAACTTAGTTGTAAATTCTCCTAATAAAGTATTTACACTTTTAGCATCTTCAGTTTTAACATGAGGTTTTTTTATATTTACCTTTAAATTTATATCACTATAGTTTTTATTCTTTATATTATTTAATATTACATCTTTAGTGTTTGCTATGTCTAATTCTTTACCAATTGTTGATGGTGATGTACTAATTCCTCCATAATTTGATATATAAACTTTCGCATTAATCATATCAACATTTATATCTTTTGATATATTTTGTATTTTTTCACTAAGCTTAGCCTCATTGTAATTAGAATTTATATTGAACTCTTTTTTATCCTTTCTAAGTGATAAATATCGTTTTATGTTTTCTATGTAACTATCAGTTTTAGTATAGTTATAAGCTTTATCAATTACATTTTTTGTATCATAAGTTAGATCTATATCATTTGGAGATATCTTATATGATTTATCTTCATACAAAAGATTTATGTCACGTGGTGATATATTTTCATCTACAACTTTAATAGCTTCTTCTTTTGTCATATTAGATACATCTACATTTTCTATATATATGTTTTTTGCTATTTTATCATTATAAATACAATTTTTATTAAAATAATTAATCATAATTCCAAGTATAAATATTAACCCTATACTAGATATAATAGATGTCTTTCTTTTATTCTCTTTAAGTCTATAAGACCTAGATGACTTTTTTTCTTTACTCATTACTCCACCTCATTTTAAATTGTAATTAAATTATATTTGATTAAATTTTTTCAAACAAGATTAGAATAAAATGTGTAACTTTATTGTTACATTTTATCTGAATTTACAGATTATTGGATAATGATCTGAATAGTCTATCTTATCTATATAATAATCATCTATAGTTATTAGTTTGTCTGAGAATATATAATCTATTCTAGCATCATTTTTTATAAATGTTCCTTTTTGGAAATTTCCTGTATAAATAGCTACATCATTATACGTATTTATACTTAAATTTTTCTCATTTAAATCTCCGCATATTATAATCTTATTCGGTAGTTTATTTGAGTAATTTAATATCTCATTTATCTGAATATACCTTTCGTTTTTATCTAATCCTAAGTGGGTATTTATAATATTAAACTTTCCATTTTTAGAAAATACGTTTGTATATAAAAATCCTCTTTGTTCTTTTTTACTAGTTAGCAACACGTGTTCGTGTACGTCTATTTCATATTTTGAAAAAGTGCATATACCATACATCATATTTTGATTTATAATATTTGCACAAAATACTCCATCCATATTTAAGTTTTGTTTTAACTTCGCAAACTGTGGATACAAAACTTCTTGTATGCAAATAACATCAAATTCTTTGCTCTTTAAGTATTTAGTTATCTTATTTAAAGTGTTTTTATTATTTAAATCACTAGCCTTATGTATATTATATGTTACCATTTTCATACCAAAGCCTCCTTAATTACACTTATTTATAAAATATTAAAACCTAGCTTAGACATGTTATCAGCTAAGCTAGGTTATTTTTTAATGCTTAATTTCCTTTTGAATTTTTGTAAACCTTCCCTTACTACCTATAAATATAAATCCTGTTCTATTATACAATTCATTTAACTCACTTAAACTTACTTCCCCATTTTTTAAATTAGATAATGTTATCTCCTTTATATTTCTAGTAGTTATCATCCTTAGTAACACTCCTTTTTAAAATCTTTATATCTCATTATATTTTTAAACTTTTTTAAATATTACTATTTTTTAAATTATTTATATATTTTAATTTTAAAACAATCGTTCCTTTACTTTTCTTACATTTTAGATTATATACCAAACAACCGTTCTTAGCAATAGCAAATATACATTTTTGATATTAATATTATTTTTTATTTTCTATGTATATTTTGTTCTGTTTTTATAATTTATTTAAATACTATATTTTGTCTAATCTTTATGTATTTTTTAAAAATATTTGAATTTTAAGGATTATCATTGTTGCAATTTGAGGAAAACTATTCATGTTTGTAATATTATCTTGCCTTTATTTTATTGTTTATTTCTTCTCCAAGTACTACTATTATATTGAGGGGATATAAAAAAAGGGGGATGAATGTGAAAACTACAGTTAATAAGACCATTCCATTTAAGCAAAGAGATAATGATAAAAACAATAATATAAAGCCTGATAATAAGTCTAATGTCTATGGTAAAGTCATTCCTTATCCTAGGTTTAAAAAGAAAAAAGAAAAAAGTGTTAATTTTATCAAGAATAATAAAATATTTTTCATTATACTTTCTATAGTATTATTCTTTAGTTTGATATTTTTTATAGATACAACTCTTTTAAAAGGTAAGATCGGTCCAACTGGAAGACCTTTATCAATTAATAAACAAACTAATATTGCTGTTTCTGATAAAGAATTCAAAACTTATTCTGAAATTCTAGAAAAAGATATAGTTAGTATATTATCTATAAACAGCAAGTATAATATATCCCCTAATTCTATGCATAAAAATGGAGATAGAGTGTATGTTCAAGGTGATATACACATAAACGGCAAAAATAGCCAACCTTTTGATGCAATACTCGATAATAGCAATACTAGCTCGATTGTTATAAATGGAGATGAATATGTAAAGTAAAATATAAATATATAATCTTTAAAGTAAAAAAATAGGTAAAAAGCAATTAATTGCTTTTTACCTATTTTTTATAAACTTATTATTTCACCTGTATTATTAGTATTATATCCGCCTAAACTTTTAACATTTTTTAAAAATTTATTGTCTTTTATTACTTCGAGTAGATTTTTTATAAACTCAAGTTCTAGGTATTCAGTTTTAATAAGTAAATCATATTCTTCTTCACATATAGGTATAAAATCTAAATCAAATACTTTAGCTGCTGAATATACACCTAATCCACAATCACAATCATCATTTTGTATTGCTTTGGCTAGTGACATATGAGTTAATTCTTCCCTTTCATATCCTTTTATATCACTCTTTTTTATGTTTTCTTTTTTTAGTAAATAATCAAATAACACTCTAGTTCCAGAACCTTTTTGTCTATTTATATATCGTATATTAACCAAATCTTTAATTCCTTTTATATTAAGTGGATTCCCTTTCTTAACTATTAAACCTTGTGTTCTATTTACAAGTTTTATTATAGATACATCTTCATCTATATATTTCTTTACATAAGATTTATTATAAGTTTCACAGTCTACATCAAATAAATGTATTGGAGCTATATGGCACTCATCCTTTTTTATAGACAATATTCCTTGAAAACTACCAACATGAGTTGAACTAAGCTTAAATTTTCCTTCAGTTTTTTTAGTCAACTCATTATTTATTAGATCCATAACTATATCATGACTTCCTATAGATACTATTGTTTTTTCTATTTTGCTTATATCATTTAATAGTTGTACATCTACATAGCTACCTTCTTCTATTCCTTCTATATTTTGAGGTATTGTTATAACTCCATCAGCATGTACTAAGCTAGTTACAGTTCCCGCTCCTCTTTTTATAGGCGTAGCGACATATTCATTATTTATATTTCCTACTTTAACTCTTACAAATTCTTTATACTTTAATGAACTCATTATTCTCTTTGTAAGTCTTGCCCTTATAACATTCCTTTTTTCTATCTCTTTATGTGTAAGTTTTGATATTACTTCTTTTACTATGTTTTCCATTACAACCCATCCAGATACAGGATATCCCGGTATTCCTATTATAGGTTTATTTTGACCATATCCAAGTATTGCAGGTTTTCCAGGTTTTATAGCTATTCCATGTATCACTACTTTTCCTAATTCTTCTATTATGTCATATGTATAATCTTCTCTACCTTGTGATGAGCCTGCGTTTATAAGTACCATATCGCACTCACTTAGTGCTAATAGCACACTTTGCTTTATTTTATAATAATTATCTTCTACTATTGGATAAACAACAGGTGTTGCTCCATACTCTAGTATAAGCCCTTCAAATAATTTAGAGTTAAATTCTATAATATCTCCGATTTCAGGTGTTTTATATCTATCTATTAATTCTGTTCCTGTTGGTATAATTCCTACCTTAAAATCTTTAAATACTTTTACTTTATCTGCCTTTGCACTTATCATAGATGCTATATCTTGTGGTCTTATTTTATGAAAACTTGGAACTATCATCTCTGTTTCAACTATATCTTCCCCTAAGCATCTTATATGCTGCCAAGGAGTTGCAGGTTTATAAATTTTTATTTGTCCATCCTTTTTCTCTAATAAATCCTCTACCATTATAACTGCATCAAATTCCTTAGGTATAGGATCTCCTGTATCTACTTCTATATAGTCTTTATCCTCTTTTAGAGTTATTATATTTTGTTCATTAGCCATAAATGTAAGTTTTGATTTCACTGCTACTCCATCCATTGCAGAACAGTTATAAAATGGAGATGATAACTTTGCAAAAACAGCATCACTTGTAATTTTATTTAAACATTTATCTACATCTATAAATTTAGTATCTATTTTTTTTAGACTTAATATTTCATTAGTATATTTTTTTAGTCCTTCTTCTAATGAAATATTAGATAGATATCTCTTCATATCCTTCCTCCTATATTTACTATGATTAAATCTTTAAAAAGTATATACTTTAACTATATCTCCATTTTTTATACCTTCTAAATCCCTATCGATTTTTATATATCCATCACACTTTGCAAACTGCTTTATGGTACTTGATTTTGAAAATATAGGTACACATACTAGCTTATTATCTTTTTTCCCTATATTTACACCCAAATATTCTTCTCGCCCTTTAGCCTTATGATAGTTGTATGTAAATTCACAAAGTGTATATTCTTCCTTATCTATATTGTATAAACTTTTTATATATTGCTTAAATATTGCCTCTATTACAAAGGCACAAGATAGAGGATGACCCGGTAGTCCCATCACCAATTTATTACATATATTTGCTATTATAGTTGGCTTTCCTGGTTTTATAGCTATTCCTTCTACTAAAACTTCACTATTTTCAAAACTTTCTATTGCTTTTAATGTTTCGTCTTTTTTACCTACAGAGCTTCCTCCTGATATTAAAATTATGTCACATTCATTGAGAGCTTTTTTGATCAAATTTATTATGTCATTGAGATTATCTTTTGCTGATGGGTATATGATAGGATTTAAATTTATGTTTTTTAATTGACCATATAGTATGTATGCATTTATATCTTTTATCTTAGCTTCTTTTATATCTTCACTTATATCCAATATTTCATCTCCTGTTGATATTATACCAACAGTAAGTTTTTCATAAACGTCTATTTCTTTTATATTAGATCCTGCTAATACTCCAATATCTCTTTCATTTATAAGATGTCCTTTTTCATATAATACTTCATTTTCTTTTATGTCTTCTCCTACCTCTACTATGTTTTCATTAAATGCTATAGAATTTTGTATAAGTATCTCCTTTTCATTTAACACTTCACAATATTCTATCATTACAACTCCCTGTGAATTTTTTGGTACCATAGCACCAGTTGGAGTATATACACAAGTTTCTTCTTCTAATAAAGTATTACAAATTTTTCCCATATAACTTTCGTCTATTTTGTTTAAGCATACAGGATTTGATTCACTAGCTAAAAATACATCATTAAATAATACTGAATATCCATCTACTAGTGATTTTCTAAAGTGAGGTACATTTATATTTGATTTAATATCATCTGATATATATCTATTTAAGCTATCTATTAAGCTTACTTTCTCAGACATTATATCTTTTTTAAATTTATTTTTCATTATTTCTAATACGTTATCTACTGTTGTTACATCAAATAATTTCATTACTATCCCCTTTTAATAAAATTAAATAGCAATACTAACTCCAAGTATTGATTTTGCTAATATTTTTTTATCTTTATCATTTATAATATCTTTTTCCATTAAAAGCTTGCAAAAACCTAACTTTTCACAGTCTTGTAATGTTTTATTTTTCTTAATAAATTTACCTTCATTTATAAATAATGGCTTATAATATGAATAGTTATTTATAATATCCTCAATAAAATTTTCTAAATCTACTATCTCTGTATCAAAAGTCTTTTTATATGTGTCTATTCCTCTAGCTAATGTTACACTGTCTAATCCATAAAAGTTTGATATTTTATTTATATCACTTGCTTCTTTTTCACTAAATCCGTACCTTTTTATTTTACTCAAAGATGTATTTTTACAATTTAGGCAACATCCGTAGCAAGTATTGTTCTCATCATACCAATTAGCATTTGACTTATTAGTTATTTTTTTAGCTATAGAATCATTATATTTTTTTAAGGTTGATATATCATATGGTATTAAATTTTCTTGTTTCTTTAGCACTATAGCTTTTATATTTTTATCTGCCATTAATTTTCCTAATCCCTTTTTTCCGCAGGATTTATCATTTCTAAATATTATTTTAGAGAAATCTATTTTTTTAACTGATGCCAATCCTATTGATGCTATTTCTAATTCATTAGTATTTAATTCTTCTTTTATAGACTCAACAACTTTATCATAATCTTTATCTAATAAATGACTTGCTTCTTTTATTTTTACACTTTCCTTATCTATATATAAATATATAGGTGTATCACTTTCTCCTTCAAACACTAAAAAATCATACCCATTACACTTCATAAAATGTGCAAAATGACCTCCTGTTTGAGATAAAGAATTTTTATTATATACCTTGAGTTTGTTAAGTCCAACTACACCATAACCTGCTAAAGATGGAGCTTCAAATACTAAATTATTATTATTTAAATTTATTTTGTGTTCGTCATACTGATGCACTGACTTCACCTTTTTGTTTTTTAAATTTATGTATAGAATTTTTCTCATCAGTTACCCCCTCCCCCTAATGTTAATTATATCACTCTAAAATTAAATATTCTGTCATTTTTTAGACCATTTATTGTTAAATTCTATGTTTTATAAAAAAATTTGGGTAAATATGATATTATATATAAATAGAGATTAGTATAATTTCCTCTAGATTGGAGAATTAAAATGAAAGATAAATACATCATTTATTTTATTAGTAGAACAAAAGCTAATATGATAAAATTCATAGAAAATAAATTAAAAGAAAATGACTTAACTGACTTAATACCAACTCATGGCAATATACTAACTGCGCTTTATGAAAGTGATAAAAAGCTCACTATGAAAGAAATTTCAAAAAAAATTGGTAAAGATAAGTCAACAGTTACTTCTTTAGTAAATAAACTTATAGATTTAGGATATGTAAAAAAAGAAAAATGTACTAAGGATAAGCGCGTTACTTATATAAGTTTGACTCAAAAAGCAAAAAATATTGAAGATAAATTTAACTTTATATCATCTCAAGTTAAAGAAACTGCTTATAAAGACTTTACAAAAGAAGAAAAAGAAGAATTTCTTAGATTACTTAGAAAACTTAGTTCTAATTTTAAAATTGAAAATGATAAGTATATATAAAAAGTGCCTCTATAAGAGACACTTTTTTAATTAGTCTATAAATGTAACTACTTCTTCAAGTGGTTTACGAGGTGGCTTAGGAGGTGTATTTTCTTCAGCTACACCTAAAGATATCATAGACATTAATTCAAATCCTGGTTTATCAAATCCTATTAACTTTTCTATTTCAGTTTTTGCATGAGTAGGTCCTGTCATATAGCAAGTTCCATATCCCATTTCTGTTGCTGCTAATAGGAAGTTTTCAACTGCTGCACCTATTCCTTGAGCTGCTGATTGAGGAGATACTAAAACATCTAACACTTCTTGAGGTGCGTTATTTTCTTTTAATATTTTATATTCTATCATTTTATATTCTGATCCATATACCATTATTACTACTGGAGCATTTTTAAAGCATGTATAATATTTAATTACACTCATATGTATTTTTCTATCTTTTTCAGTTTTTGCTAATTCACCTATTTTTTCATGGCTTTTAGTTACTATATCAGCCATTTCATTTATTACTTCACGGTTAGTAAGTACTACAAAGTGCCAGTTTTGTTGATGCTTTGGAGATGGGGCTTCTGTTGCTGCTTCTAGCATTTTTAATATGTCTTCTTTTGGTACTTCTTCATCTTTAAATTTTCTTACACTCTTACGATTGTATATAAGGTCTAAATTTGCCATTTTACTTCTCCTTTTGATGTTTTATATAATTATACTATATACATATGTTATAGTATTATCACTAATTTAAATATAATTGCTTATTATTTATAAATAGTTTGTCATCAAACTAATTGTATACTAAAAAATAGTTTTATGTCAAACTTTTTTATATTTTATATAAAAATATCCTATAAAATGAAATTTTTTAATTCAATTTACAGGATATTTTCTTTTTCATTATTTAATTTTAATATTTATATTTACAAATATTTAATCTAATATGTTTTATCTATCTCTATAATATTATATTCTCCATATAATAAGTCTATAAAAAGTACTTTGTTTCTTAATATTTCACCTTTATTAAGTAACACCTTTATAGCTTCACTAACTTGTATAGATGCCACTAGACCTGGGGTAAAAGAAGGATTGCTTAATTTATTATCTGTTTCTTTTTTATATTTATATATATAATCAAGATTATTATCTCCTGGATATATAGTACTAACTTGACCATACCACCCACTTATAGCACCATGAATTAGTGGTATATTTAAGGCTTCACAATATCTTTGAAGTATAAATCTAGTGCTTATATTATCTAATGCATCTATAACTACATGACAATTATTTATAATCTTTTCACAGTTATTACTATCTAAATGCTCACTAACTATATCTATGTTTACATTATTATTAATTAATTTTATTCTTTCTTTAGCCTCTATAGCCTTATTTTTCCCAATATTATTTTCATTACACAAGATTTGCCTATTTAAATTGCTTATATCAAATGAATCTTCATCTACTAATTTTAAATAACCTATACCTATCCTTGATAGCATTTCTATTACATATCCACCTAAGCCACCGCATCCTACTATACAAATTTTAAAATTTTTTAATTTATCATTTTCAACCTTAGTTAAAGTTCCTATATTTCTTTCATATCTTTTATTCATCAACCACCACCAACTGGCGGGAATATAGATAAAATATCCCCGTCCTTAAGTTTTCTATCAAATCCTCCATCCATACCATTTAGTAAAAGTATGGATACTTCTTCTTTGTCTATATTTAAAATTTTTAGTATATCAATTATATTCATATCCTCTGCAATTTCTAATACTTGTTTTTTCTCTCTTCCTTCTCTAAATGTTGCAAATAACCTTATCTCTATTTTCATGCTATCCCCTTAATAAATTTATATATTAATTTTTTGCAAATATATTTCCTATATACTCTTCAAGACCTAGTGCTTTTAATGTTTCATCTAATGGTATCCCATTTTCATCCCAACCCCTAACTTCATAATATTCAGGAAGTAGTTCATCTAACCTATGAACATGACCTTTAGTTGGTCCATTTGGAATTTGATCATATATTAGCCTATCTGGTAAAGTATCTTGACTACTATCTATTCCTGCTTTTAAATTAAATATTTTTTCTAAAGTCCATATTCTATCGCCTGCTTGAAGTAATGTTTCAGGTGTATATATTTCTCCACATACTGCATTATACATATCTACATAATCATTAAGTCCTAATCCAAAGGTAGTAAATACACAAAGTCCTAGCGAGTCTATAACAGCAGTCAAATCATGAAATACCTTTGCATAAGCTGGTTTACCTTCTACTTCTAGTTTATCTAATTTTTCAGGTACTCCTAGTATCTCTGGATTTATCATATACCCTTTTATATGACATCCCCCTCTATTATTAACTGCATAAGTTATACCATGACCTTGTATTCCTCTTGGGTCATACGCTGGTAATTCTTGTTTTTTAACAGTCATAGAATACTGAGTTGCATCATACTTTTCACACAATCTATATGCACCATCTGCTAATAAATCTCCAAATCCTTCTCTTTTAGCCATTTTTTCAGTCCACTTAACTACAGCTTCAACATCACCCCAGTTAAGGGATAGTTTGTCATCTTTGATTTCTTCGTCTTTTATATATCCTCTTTGATAAAGCTCCATAGCCGTTGCGATAGTTGCTCCTGCTGATATAGTATCTAATCCATATTCATTACAAAGCATATTTGCTTCATTTATAGCATGTAAATCATATACATCACAATCTGACCCATAAGACCAAAGTGTTTCATACTCTGGTCCTCCTACCTCTTTACCATTTTTAAGTTTAACTACTCTACCACAAGCTATAGGACATCTATAGCAAGCGTGTTTTTTAACTAATGTATTTTCAGTCATTGTCTCTCCACTAATTAAATCCGCCTTATCAGTGTATGATTCTTGAAAGTTTTTAACTGGATGAACTCCATTCTCATTTATTATATTAACTAAAATTGCAGTACCATAAGTTGGAAGCCCCCCTCCAGCAACCGGATCATTTCTAAGTATATTTACCTTTTCAGCATTTACCCTCTTAACTATTTCTTCATTAGCTACATTTACCTTTTTGCTGCCTTTTACAACAATAGCTTTTAAATTTTTAAAACCCATTACAGCTCCTACTCCACCTCTACCTGCAGCTCTATCTACATCATTCATAATTGCTGATATAAGAGATAAATTTTCTCCTGCTGGTCCTATGCAAAGTACATTAGCTTTATTATGCTTTTTAGATAATTTTTCAGTTATTTCACTAGATACCATTCCCCAATAATCACTAGCATCTTTTATCTCTACTTTATCATCTTCTATATATAAATATACTTTATCATCAGATTTACCTTCTATTATTAACATATCATACCCTGCATTTTTAAGCTTAGTTCCCCACTTTCCACCTGAGTTTGATATAGCTATTGTTCCTGTAAGTGGAGATTTTGTTACTACCATATATCTTCCACTTGTAGGCATAGGTGATGCTGTTAATGGGCCTGTAGCTATTATAAGCTTATTTTCAGAACTTAATGGTTCTACCATAGGATCTACTTCATCAATAAAAGTTTTTACACCAAGACCTCTAGCCCCTATATATTTTTTAGCTAATTTTAAATCTAAATTTTCTACCTCAATAGTCTTTTCACTTAAATTTACTCTTAATACTTTTCCATTATATCCATACATAAATTTCTCCTCCTATTTTTATTTATAGTAACCAAAAAAGCCTATCTAAAAGTAACCATACTTTTAGATAGGCTAAAAATCCGCATAAAAAGGAAAGGTTACTACACTTTTCTCCTTTCCAACAGGAGGCATAAACATTTCTATTTATACCCTACCGTTTTATTAACCATAGCATAGCCTTAGGTTAACAAAATCGGAGAATTTATATTTAATTAAATAGTAGTATTTAAATTGATAAATGTCAAATACAATCATATGCTAAACCATTTTTTTATTCCTTTTTTAACTGGCTTAAAATATTGTTTTATCCCCCCTTCTAATATCTTAGTGTCTATACCTAAACACCTTGAATAAAAAGCTACTATTGGACTTCTAAGTCTTCCCTGTGAACATCCTAAAACTATTGTTTTTTCTTTGTTATTAGATAACCTAAGTAAATCTCTTTTAATATTTTTTCTATTTTTTATAAGCCCTATTAGTATTATAGGAAAAGCTATCATAATATATTTTTTTAATAGTTTATGATCTTTTTCATCTATAACAGGCACATTATATTTAAACAATGGCATTTTTTCAAATTCTTCTTTTGATCGTACATCTATTGTTACTTCATCTTTTATATCTTCTAATTTAATATACATTCCACCTCAACCACTTTTTAACTTTTCTGTATTATACCACAATAATAGATTATTGTCCTTACTATATACTATTATCTAGTATAGACTATAGTGCTTCTTTTATTACGGCAAAAGGTCGTATAAAATACTTTATACGACCTTTATATTATCTATTTTTCATAAATCTATCTCTATTCCTATATTTTTAGCCATGTCAATCATGTTAACTATTAATATTATAGGCTTTTTATATTTCATAAGTTGAGTTGTTAAATAAAGATTTCTAGATAAATTTGATGCATGTACTATATTTACTATTACACCTGCATTATCATTTTCTAAGTATTCTTTTGAAATTTTCTCTTCATTAGAAAAAGTATCCATTGCATAAATTCCAGGCAAGTCAACAATTTTTATATTATCATTTATATTCCCCTATTTTTTTCTATAGTTACACCTGGCCAGTTGCCTACACGTTGTTTAAGACCTGTTAATCCATTAAATAAAGTAGTCTTACCAACATTAGGATTTCCTAATAATGCCACACTAATCATAATTTTCCCCATTTTGTTGATTTTAATATTTATTATCATTTAATTAATATTATTCATTACTTAAAGTTATTAACTGATAATATATAATTAAAATTATCTAACTTTTATTTTGTTTTAGTAGCTTATTACACTTACATTCATTACAGTTTCCTAAACACTCATCCACCATCTCTAAACATTCTAAAAATGCACATTTGCTACTGTTTTTATGTCTAATTATCGGTATATTTTTCTTTTTTGCATGCTTTTGTACTACATCTATCATTTTATGAGATACTACTGATGTGAATATTACAAGAGCATCTGGACTTCCTATTGATTTATTTAACTTACTTGACATATTCAAGTAAACTTTAGTTTTATGACCTTTTTCTTTTGCTAAATTTATGTAATCTTTTTTTAACTTTTCATTACCTCCAACTATTACTAAGTTCACAATATTTCACCTCTCATACTTCTATACTTAAATAATAGTACTTTGGTTATTGATAGTCAATACTTATTGATATTTATTTTCATTTATCATTTGTATATTTATTTTTACATAAACTATATAATAACTATTTAATTAAATATAATAAGAAAAGCTATAAAATATATATTTAAGTCTATATTTTATAGCTTTTCTTATTCATACTTATTTTTAAAACTTTAATTTAGTAATTTATAAATTTTATTATTATAAAATACTACCTATTTTTTTATACTATCCTTTAATGCTTTACCTACATTCTTTCCAGTATTTAATGTTTCTTTTCCTACATTATATCCTGTTTTAATAGCTTCTTTTCCTACATTTAAAGTTCCGCCAACAGCTTCTTTAGCAACATTTCCTACGCCATTTATAACTTCTTTACCTATATCTCCAACTGGCTTTGTTACTTTCTTTACAGTCTTGTCTAATTTATTTGCCAATCTTCTCAACTCCATAAAATATATTAAGGGAATTCCCTTAATATATTTTATGACTTATATTGGCACATTGTTACAACCCTATATTATTCACTTCTTCTACTTTATATATTTAAATATTAAAAATTAGAATTTATCTTTTCTATTATTTGTTGTTTTGGCATAAAACCTACCATCTTATCAACTGGCTTTCCATCTTTAAATATCATAACTGTAGGTACAGTACTTACACCATATTTTCTAGCTAATTCTAAACATTGGTCTATATCTACTTTACTAAAGCTAGCTTTATTTCCTACATCCTTTGCAGCTTCCTCAAAAACTGGTGCCAACATCTTACATGGGCCACACCAAGTAGCAAAAAAATCTACTACAGCTATCCCTGATCCATTTTCTATTTTAGAGTTAAACTCTTCGTCATTTATTATTTTTACGAATTTTTCCATACTAATTTATACTTAACTTTATTAAGTATATCTCCTTTCTATTTTTATTTTAATTTTATTTATATTTTGTATTATATGGTTGCATTTCATCATATGTCAAAGCTTTAGGCTTTTGTTTATAATGTATTTTCTTACTAACTGATTCATTTTCATTTTCTATAGCATTTCTTATATCTGTATATGTTTGTGCATGATTAACTAAATCAGTTAACTGTGGATTTTCATCTAATATTCTTTTACTGTTATTTACTTTTCTCATATAAACATCCCTTTCTTTTCTTTTTATTAGATTTCCACCTATGTTTTTTTTAATGCATACTTTAAACCAATTGTGGCTTAGTAATAAATGTATTAAAAAACGCATAAATCCAAATTAATGGATTTATGCGTTTTAATTTCCAATAAAAATTTCATATATAATATCTAAAGTACATAGTCATTATTTTTAATTTAAGTATCTATCAGTAGATTTATAATTAATTTAAAATTTATAAAAAAAGCATCTATATTCTAGATGCCTTACTGGTGCCCAGAGGCGGAATCGAACCACCGACACGGGGATTTTCAGTCCCCTGCTCTACCGACTGAGCTATCTGGGCATATGGCGGAGAGGGTGGGATTCGAACCCACGGTGCCGTTAAGCATCACTGGTTTTCAAGACCAGCTCCTTAAACCACTCGGACACCTCTCCAATGATTTTTATCTCTTATATTTATTAATATATCATAAATTTTTACATTTTTCAATAATTTTTATATTTTTTCCTTTTATTTCAAAAACTATATAAAATAGAAATGAGCATTTCAAATACTTATTTCTATTTTATATAGTATCTTTTAATCTCATTATATTATGCATAATATGGTATATTATAAACTAAGAATCTTTCATTAACATCTTTCTTATATAACTTTTCTAACTGTATTTCTTCTTTTAGCATAAATGGTGTCTCATTTTCTATATAATATATATAATCATCACTAGGATAATACAATATTAACTCAATATACCTTTCACTTTTATATACTGAATCTAATATATTTTCTACTATCTTCCTAAATATCTGTACTGAAAATGGATTAAAAAAATAAAATCTATTATCTTTACTTTTTATTTCATAATCTTGTGCATAGCAACATTTAAATTCTATTTTTTCTTTACCTTTCTTATGTTCACTTACATACGCTTCTTTATTTTTAATACATTCTTTATAATACTTTTCCTCCATTTCTATTCCAACTACATTAGAATTAAATCTATAATTTATATAAAAGTTTAGCCTACCTTTCCCACATCCAAAATCAACTATAAAATCATCTTCATTTAAGCTGTATATTTTAAATAATTCGTCTAAACATTCATATGATGTAGCTTGATATGGATGATAATGCCTTACTTTTTCACTCCATAATTCTTCTCCTAAAGTATCTATATTTAATAATTTTTCATATTCTTTTTCTGTCATTTATTTCATTTCCTATCTAAATATATTTTTTATTGAAACTCTATTCAGATTAGTAATACCATTTAGATATAATTTCTATACTTTCCTTTGATGGATAAAAATTTTTATCTTTTCCCTTTTTTCCTACTGCAAATATAGAAAATCCTTTTATGTAGTCTTTATCTTCAAATACAATTTTATAAGCGTTAAAACATCTAGCTTGTTCTTTTCCATTTTCTACATTGGACACTTCACTATTCCATGGATGTGTTGCTGCATTATCTTTTTTAGGAAATCCTAATTCAGCAAAGTAGATAGGCTTATTATATTTTTCATAGAATCTATATATTTCTTCGACCACATTTTGATTTCTATTATATATAGTAGTAGAGTTTAAAGCATTTACTAATTCTTTTACTGTATTTTCTTTTTTATCACTAAGTTCAAAATAAGCTGCTATAGATATAAAATCTACTTTAGAAAATATTTTATTATTTAATTTTTTGTAATAATCCTCATTACTCTTTCTATCCCAACTAGCTGTATACCACCATGTAGTCTTATATGTTACTTCTCCCTTAAATCGCCCTTTAACAAAATTAACTATATCACACCAGTTATCTTCATACATCTCTAACTTTGAGAAATTTGATGCTATAATCATTATATCTACATCGTACTTATTTGCTATATCCTTAATTAAAATATTTAATATATTTTTCCAATCTTCAAAGAATTTTTCCTTATTTACGGGGTTATAATCAGTTTCATATTTACTTCCATTAGCTATCCACGGATATGCTTCTAATATAATATTTATACCTTTTGATTTCAGTATTTTTATTAATCTTATGGCTTTTTCTTTACTATAAGAATTTATTTTCATATTATTTGAGTCTAAATCTGGTATTTCTATAACTATAGGTACATTAACAGTATTCACTTTCAAATCATCTATATCCTTTAAAGCTTGTTCTATTTCATAATCAGTTGATAAGTTAACAGATTTTATCTTTTCTGTTATAGTATTATTTTTGTTAGTACTTTTAATAGCAAAAATAACGCTTAGTATTACTAATGAAGTAATTATTATTAATATTTTTTTTCTCATAGCTCTCCTATCTTTTTTAAATATAAAATACTAAGCATTAGTTATAAAGCTTAGTATTTTATATTTATATATTATTTTTTATATTTTAAAGCTAATAAAACTGTTGCTGATATAACCATTAAAAGTAATACTGATGCAACTATTATAAACTGTTTACTTTTATTATCTAGTTTATTTACTTCTTTAGTCTCTTTATTTTCATCTACATCATCTAACTTATAATTTAAATCTTTTATATTTCCTTCTCTATCAATTACTATAGTATCGCCTTTTAATGACTTTGTGAGATCTAAATCATTTAAATATCTAGTACTTAATGCTAAATCCTTCATTTCTGTTGATGCAATAACCATCATACCCTTATCTTTATTATATGGCGATTTTGTAAGTTGTATAGATGATAGTTGTTTTGAATAATCTCCTATGAATTTTATCTTTTCGTTGCTTTCAAATCCTAAATAATCTTTATTAAATTTTAAATTTAGATATTTATTAACATCTTTTATAGTTAAATTATTAGTTGGAGTTCCTATTATTATTAAATTACTTTTTTTATCATCTGATTTTAAATCACTTGATTTTATAAATCTTATATCTCCATTGTTATATTTAATACTATGACCTATATAGGATATTATACTACCTATTTGCGTTAATGCTGTTGAGTCTAATTTATCAGGTACTACAACTACTGTATCATTAACTTTATCATCCTTAACAAATGGATACGGATAATTTTTCATAGTTAAATTATTGGTATCATTGTAATCAAATTCTATATATGATTCATTTGATATATATGCAAATGGGTTATCAGTATCTCTAGTTACACAAGCTAAATCTAATAGTTCTAAATTAAATACAATTTTGATTTGATAATAATTTTGATTTAAAGTTTCTTTTGGAAGGTTAAGCTCTACGGTATCATTATTGGCATTTTCCTTTGTTAGTTTCTTGCTTCCTATAGGTATATTATTTACATATATAGTTACTAAAGATCTTTCAAAATCTAAATTCTCACCATATCTAATATTTAAATTTATTTTACTACCTTCTTTAACTTCTTTACTTTTAGGTATACTTATATCTATTATTGATTCTTGTGTAAATGGTCCTTTCAATGTAATATTATCATAACCTAAATCTTTAAAATTCAATCTATTTTTATTTTTATAATTATATATGTCATCTACATCCGTACCTTCATTTATAATTATGCTATCTTTGTTTAATTCATTTATTAAATCTTTACTATTTATAAGTTTGCTAGCTTTTTTAAGTAGTTCTTCATTATTGGATATTATGATAAGCATTTTTTTATTTTTATCAAATATTGAATTTGTATTTTTTATAATACAATTTTTATCCAAATCTTCTTTTTCTTTTGCAGTTAATAAATTAAGTATTTCACTTGAAGTATTACTTTTATTGCCTATATATATAACATTTTTATCCTTGTTTTTAAATTGAGAGTATAGATTTATATCAAAATTAACATTATCATTTATTATTTTTTCTCCAAAACCACTACTAAGTATCATAGCCGAAGTTAATTCTTCACTTGAATAATTATCTGGTATTAATATACTAGTTTCTAATTCATTTCTTCCATTTTCATTTATATAAGTATCTTTGTACTCGCTTATCAAATTAGATGTTGGCTTATAATTATAGGATACACTTATATTTGATTCCTTATGTACTACTAACCAGTTAGCTGTATTTGAGTCATCTCTACAAACCTTATCAGAAATAGTTTTATAAGCTTTTATCTCTACTTTATTATAACCTGTCTTTATTAAATCTTTTGGTATATCTATATTTATTTCTTTTTTATATTCCTTATTTCCATCTAATCGTTCTGAATGGATTGGCACATCATTTACAATTATTGTTATTGTAGAATAATTCACATCTAATAGTTCACTTTTTGTAAATACTAAGTTAATCTTAGTTTTTTCAACTAAAGCATTTTTAGGAACTTCAAAATATTTATTAGTACTACTTATAACCCCATTCATAGTTATTTCATTTTTAAATTTGTAATTTTTTACATTTTGCTGTGCAAAAACTATATCACAGCTTGTAAAACTAATAATTAATGATATCATTATTGCTATTAATCTCATTTTATTTTCTCCTAAAATCGTTCGGTTTTATACCACTTAACTTCTCTTTTGTGTATAGCGTCAGAAAAATACCCAACCATTCCTTTTATAGCAACAAATAGCCACATTTGAGAATATGTAAAATACATAAGCCCAACTAAAAATATATTGCTTAAATTACTCTCTCCCTTTTCCATACTAAGTGTTATAGATACCTGTATTACAAATAGTATATATGATAGTATCCATATAGTAAAAAAATCAAATGGGATATTTATAGTTACTATTTTAAATATTCCTAAAATAAATATTATATCTGATAATACAACAGATGTTAAAAATAGAAAATATACTGAAAAGAAGTATAGTATATCAAACAGCACTCTATTTTGTTTGCCCTTAAATAAATTAGTAATATACTTAACTAATACATATATATTTCCCTTTACCCATCTTGTTCGTTGCTTTATCCATACATTTACAGTTTCTGGTTCTTGCTCCCAGGTTACTGATTGAGGGACATATGTTATTCTTTGTCCCATTTTATAAATCCTAAAACTTATTTCTGTATCCTCTGCTATTGCCTTTGTGTCCCATCCTCCTAATTTTTCTATAGTACTTCTTCTAAGTACAAAATTAGTGCCTGGTATAGTACAAAGACCTAATAATTGTTTTCTACCTGCTTGAGCTATCCATTGAAAACTTAGAGTTTCTATATTTATAAACTTAGTTAATATGTTTTTATGCTTGTTTCTAGTTCTAAATTTTCCTATAACAGCCCCTAGTTTTTCATCTTTAACTATGGTCTGTATCAAATATCTTAGTGCAGTTTTTTCTGGTGTATTGTCAGCATCATATATTGCAATATATTCTCCCTTAGATATTTGATATCCTATATTTAGTGCATTTGATTTTCCTTTACCACCTGTTATATTATCCGTATTTATGATGGTAAAATTATAATTTCTATATCTATTTTTTATATTTTCTAATATTTCCTTGGAATTATCACTAGAATTATCATTTATAACGATAAGTTCCATTTTATCTATAGGATAATCTAGTAGTAATAAAGATTCTACAGTTTTACCAATTACCTTGCCTTCATTATGTGCTGGTACTAGTATTGATACAAAAGGGAACTCTTTTAATTTTTCATCTTTAAATTTAAGACTCTTTAAATAATATATATATCCACTTATAGCTAGTATTATATTTGTTAAGAGTATAGCCCATATAGATGATAAGGAAATTAAAAATATATAATCTACTAAACCTATCATAATTATCTCCTTGTAAACTTTCGTCTATTTATAATCTTAAATACTATAAAGATTAATATAAATATTAGCAATACTACAACAACAAACTTTACAACTATATCATTTAACTTATTTATAGACTTATTAAACACTAAATCATTGTGTTTTCTTATAGATTTATACTTATCATAACTTGTTATTATATTCTTGTTATTTGATTCTATTTTTATATCATCTATATTTATATAGTTGTTTTCTTTTTTTAAATCTAAAAAGCTTACATTTTTAGATTTAAGATATTCTATACACTCTTTTAAATAGTTTGTGTCTACATCAGTATGGAAAAAAAATCCTCCAGTATGACCTCTTACCATAGATAGTTTATAATAATTATATTTTATTTTATCTACCGCTAATTTGTCATCTTTAGCTATATATCCTAAATTTTCCGGTATTAGTGTATTAAAATTTTTACTATCTTTTATTATATATGGAAATGTACTCATATTAAAAATTTCACTATTATTTTGGTATCTCCCCATATATGTAGATATGTATTTTTTGATTTCTTTATACCCATCTTGAATCATAGCATATTTTTGTGCTTCAAATCCCAATGGGTATATATCATTTTCTATACATAATCTTAGTCCACTTAATAACCTATTTTTAATATATATATTTATATCTTCACTTTTACTATTTAATATCTCTTTATTAAAAAATTCATACTCATCTTCATCTGATTTTTCTTTTCTATTATGATAGTATCCATTTAATATAACACTACCACCTTTATCTTGCATATATTTTATAGTATTTATAAAATTTTCATCTAGAGTGATTAATTCTTTAATACTCTTATCTCGATAAGTAGGTGTTAAAGATATTATGAATGGTATATTTTCTTCATATAAATAATTAGCTAAATCCTCTAATTTTTTTGTGTCACTAAGAGGATTTACATCTTCTATTTTTACAAATATTTTACTTTCTTCAAAAGAAGTTCGTTCAAAGAAATCATTTAACGTATCTTCAAATATATAAGATTCATACATGTTCCAATCAGATATATAATACAAATTTTTATCTTGCAATATATATGGGTATGTGTTATATCCATCACTCATAGTAGCAATAATATTACTTTTACTACTTGCTTGTATTATGTTGTAATCACTTTCATTTTCTAATACTATATCGTCTCCTTTATAGTTTAATCTTGTTATATTATTATTTTTATATATGTACTTTATTGAATATTTATTATTATACTCTAGTAAATTTGCAATTTTATCCCCTATCCAGTATATACGTTTATTGTAATTATTAATATCTTCTAAAAATATTTTATTCTCTATATTATTGTTTATATTTATAACAAAGACATAGTCATAATTGTTTAAACATCCTTTTTTATAATCATTTATATTAATATTGTCCACTTTATTATTAAATACGTATAGTAGCTCATTAAGGTGATTTACTGTATTAACATTAGACTTAAATTTAGTTTTAGTTTCATAAACTATAAGAGATTTTTTATTGCTATTATTTTCACTATAAATTCCACTTGAACTTGCTAAAATTATACTAATTATAATAGTTATTTCTATTATAAATTTTTTTTTAAACATCATATTGTAATTCCTCTTGTACATATGTTTTATATTCAATAGGAGACTTTATATTTTTTTTATACTCTACTGCTGCTATTTTTGTGTCTATATTTATGTAATTTTTATTATTTTTCAAGCTTAGACTAAGTTCATCTATACCTGTTTTTATTCTTTCTTTTACTATATTAGCACCAAATTCATCTGTATTTGGCATTATTATAGCTATAGTATCATTTTCTATTGTGTATCTTTCATCTTCTATTCTTGTAGACTTTACAACTATATTGCTTATATCCTTCATTAGTTTGTTAGTTTTAACTTCCCCAAGTATGTTCTTTATTTCTTTATAGTATGGTAAGTTTATAAGCATTAAAGATAATTGAGTTTCATGCCTTTTAGCCTTACTCATCTCTCTTTCTAGATTCATATAAAATGCTTTTATATTAAATAATCCTGTATCCTCATGTATAGTAACCAAATTTTTATATTCATTTTCTAGCTTAAGATTTGATTGTTGAAGATTATTTATACTATTTGTAAACTTTCCTGTTGTATAAGATATTATTGGCATAAATATCATCCATATATAAGACATATATGTTATTTCTACATTTTTCGTTAGATTTATATAAAATATATATGCTGCATATATAAATATAGAAACTGATGTTGCTATAAGCCCTATAATTATTCCCCCTGTGTAAGTCATAATTATAGTAAAAAATGTTATACAAAACATTATAAAACTTAAATTTTGTGTTTGAAATTTAATATCAAATACAAATAACATGGTGATTATAAATAACTCTAATATTAGTCCTAAAAAATATCCATCTATCTTTTTGGAAATTCTATTCATATTTTCACTACTTTCTTTTATTCATTCTTCTGATTAAATTTAATTTTGATATATTTTTTCAATAATATCGACAATGTATTTGCTTGCAAGCCCATCTCCATAAGGATTTGAAGCCTTTGACATCTCATTATATAATTTTTTGTTAGTTAGTAATTCCTTTGTGTATTTATATATGTTCTCTTCATTTGTACCTACTAATTTTAAAATTTTAGCCTTAATCCCTTCTGGTCTTTCGGTAGTTTCTCTCAATACAAGAACTGGCTTCCCAAGAAATGGAGCTTCTTCTTGTATGCCTCCACTATCTGTTAGTATTAGATATGACTTATTTAATAAATTATGAAATTCAACTACACTTAAAGGTTCTATTACATGTACCTTTTTATTACCTTTGAATTCTTCTTTAACTAAATCTCTTATTTGAGGATTAAAATGTATTGGATACACTATTTCTACATCATCAAATTCCATAGATATTTTATTTACTGCTTTAAATATATTCTTCATATTGCTACCTAGATTTTCTCTTCTGTGGCATGTTAAAAGTATCATTCTGTTTTTTCCTATTTTGTCAGTTATTTCACTTTTGTATTCCTTATCTATAGTGGTTTTTAATGCATCTATTGCAGTATTTCCAGTTATATATATTTTTTCAGGATTTTTTCCTTCTTTTATCAAATTATCCTTTGATTTTTCTGTTGGTGCAAAGTGTATATCAGCTATAACAGATGTTAACTGTCTATTTAACTCTTCTGGAAAAGGAGAATATTTATTATAGGTTCTTAAACCTGCCTCTACATGACCTACTTTAACTTGATTATAAAAAGCAACTAAGGATGATATAAACGTTGTAGTTGTATCTCCATGTACAAGTATTATATCTGGCTTTACTTCTTTTATAACTTTATCTAACCCATTCATTATATTCGTGCTTATTTGAGACAAAGATTGATTTGACTTCATAATATTTAAATCATAATTAACCTTTATGTTAAATACGTCTAGTACTTGATCTAACATTTCTCTATGTTGTGCTGTTACACAAACTATAGACTCTATATTATCTCTAGACTCCAACTCTTTAACTAAAGGTGCCATTTTTATGGCTTCAGGCCTAGTCCCAAATACTGTCATTATTTTCATTTACTTCACCCCTGTATATTATTCCATAATAATTTTTATCTATATTATTATCTCTCAATATATTACATTAACTACAATATGATGTCAAAATTTATTGTTATTTATTATTTTTTGTAGATTATATTTTTATTTTGATATTATTTATTATATTTTTTATTACTAAATTTATTCTATCAATTATAAATTAAGCATACCATTAAACTGTTAATATGTTCAAAGGTATGCTTCTCTTATATTTTAGTATTTAATATAAATTAAGCTTCTTTACATAAATAAGTATTCCCATCAACTGATTGTATAACACCTAAACTACCTAATTGACCAATTGCATATATAGTATATATTCTATCTGGATTTAATTTAACCCTTAACGGAAAAACTACATCTTTACTTTCACTTACTACTAATTTTACATTATACGTTCCTGGGTTTACATCTACATAACTAGTTCCCTCTCTAAATCCGATATCTTCAAAGAATGTCTCTCCATTTACTAGTATATCTACTGCTGGTGCATTTGGTGATAAATGTATAACTCTAAATGTAGAATATTCGCTTGATGGTTGTTTTTCTGAATAGTCTTTTATAACTAATAAAGATAAATCCCCTATATTCCCTGTCACTGCTACGGTATACATTTGCCCTTCATCTACTTCAAGCATTTGATTTATAACTGGATTTTCAGTAGTTCCAGATAAGTATATACCTACTGTATGTTCTCCTTCTTCTAACTCTACATACTCTGTAAATTCCATAAAATCTAATCCGCTAAATACAAGTGCCCCATCAATATAAATGTCTACTTTACCGATTTGTGGAGCGGCCTGAAATACTCTAACTAAAGATTTTCCTTCTTTTATTTGTAAACAATCCATTTTAAATCCCCCTTGATGACAATGTTCATTCTTTATATAATATGTGTCCATTATTTTATTTGTTACTTTATAAGTTGATTTCATATATTTTCATTTTTTTAATGCAATGTTTGTATAGATAAACTACTATTAAAATATAAATATCTTATACTAGATTTAATTAAATTGAGGTGATTTTTATAAAAACTTTAGTTATACAAATAGATGTTAATTCTAATAAATTAAAGAATATATCCACTATAGAGAGATATATAAATTTAGCCATTAATAAATCTAAAATAGATTTAGTTATACTTCCAGAAATGTTTTGCTGTCCTTATGATAATAAGAATTTTCCTGTTTATTGTGAGGTAGAAGGAGGAAATCTTTATAATATTTTATCTGATATAGCTAAAAAATATAATATATATTTGGTAGCTGGATCCATTCCTGAAAAAGATAATAGTAAAATATATAATACTTCTTATGTTTTTGATCGATGTGGAAATAAGATAGCAAAACATAGAAAAATACATCTATTTGATATTTCTATAGATACTGGCCAAAAATTTTTAGAATCTGATACATTATCATCTGGAAATGATGTTACAGTATTTGATACTGAATTTGGAAAAATTGGTCTTTGTATTTGCTATGATTTTAGATTTTTTGAGATATGCAAAATAATGGTTGATAAAGGCGCTAAGGCTATAATAGTTCCTGCATCATTCAACATGACTACAGGACCTATTCATTGGGAGCTACTATTTAAATCTAGAGCTGTTGATAATCAAGTTTATACAATAGGATGTTCTTCTTCCCGAAACAATAATTCTTCTTATATATCTTATGGAAACTCTATTTTAGTTTCTCCATTTGGGGAAGTATTAAATAGATTAGATGAAAAAGAGGGCTACTTTATAGCAGATATCGACTTTTCATATGTTGAAAAAATAAGAAATCAACTACCTTTATTAAAGCATCGTAGAAATGATTTGTATAATGTATCATATACAGATAATTCTAAAGTATAAATTTATTTTAATATATTATCTTAGTTTAATTTATTTGTAATTATTGAACTAAGTTTTTAGCTTTGTCAAAATCTAATACATAGTTAATAATAGATATCAACTTACTCCCTACTTCTATATCTTCATCACTTGCTAACCTTATATATATTCTTAACTCTTCCCAAAGCTTTTCTTTACCTAGATCTTCATTGCTTATATTATGAAGATCTCTTATTACTTCTATAATATTTATTTTTTTACTTTTATTTAGTGTATCATGATTTTTAATATAATCTATTGAAGAATCTACTAATTTAGTTAATTCCTTTTTATATTCTCTTATACTTAATTCTTTTTTGTATCCTACTAATTCTTTCATTAATTTTTCTAAATCAGATTTTGAGTAATTCCATACTCTACCATCATATTTTTTTATATTTTCTATACATGAATTATATTTATCTATTAGTTCTTCTAATCCTATAACTATTTCTAAATAGTTATTTTCTTCAATTAAGTTTTTGCATCTATTTATATCCTTATCAATCTCTCTTATTGTTTTATTCACATTTAGTCCTCTTTTCTATTTTAATTATAATTTTTATTATTATATATAATATATCAATTTACTTAGTTAATAAACATATTTTATCTCACTATTGTTATTTAAAATATTATACCTTTTTAATATTTTAGTTTATCTAATCTATTAATATAGAAAATATTTACTTTTAACAAAAAATAGCATAGATAAAATATCTACGCTATTAAATAATATTTTGTAATTTAATTTTTTTCTTTATATTTATAAATATTATATAAATTATATATATTTATAATAATTATAAGCGCATTAGATATGGCAACAGGATATGCTTTTACATATAATCCGTAAACTACAAATAAAAAACATCCTATAGAATTTATAATTCTAAGCTTTACTATAGATGTCATCGTTAATGATATAACTATAAATAAGGATGCTGAATATCCAATCCATTCAATAGGGTCAAAGCTAATCATAAAATTATCTCCTTTTTATTTCTTATAACTATTATTTGATATTTATATTTTTATATAACTATTTTATTATTATAGTAGTATTAATAGGTATATTATCATACATCCATCTAGCATTTTCTGTAGCTAATCTTATACATCCCATACTTATAGCTACTCCAAGTCTATCATCTATTACATAAAGTCCCTTAGGATCATATAGTATTGAGTGGTAATAGTAATCATCTACTATATTCATTGCATATTTTGCTGAACTTTTTTCTCCCCCTATAGCAGGATACTTTATACCTGACTTAAATATACCCTTTATTGTAGGAGTTGAGCTTTTTCCTACAGTGCTACTCCAAACGTGCAGTACCTTAAATCTATAATCTACTTTTTTTAATATATAGGTAAGTTTATCTTTAGTAGATGTAATTATAATATAGCCTGTATCACTTTTTATATGATTCTCATTTACAAACTCTTCCATATTTTTATCAAATTTGCTGTAATCTATCTGTCTATAGTATCTATTCATAAATAATATTTCACCTTCTCATAATAATATTTATTATAATTATGCTAATTATAAACTTTATGTGATATTTCAGTTAATTTAACTATTATTGTACGAATGTAAAAATATTAAGTTTATTTTTTACACTCGCTAAACTGATTGGTATTACTTAACTGTAATAATTATCTACTAATTTTTGAAATATCATAATTTCCTTAAGCGTAAAAAAAGTGAAGTTTTAAAACTTCACTTTTTAAGTATTATTATGTTTCATATACTTATATGATTTAACTATACATCGAGCTTGATTTATAGTATATATTGATATTTCATAGGATGATGTTATTATAAAAGTCGATACTACTCCTACTAAGAAATCATAGTCACCTAATGCCATAATCTCCTCCAGTATTGCTTTTATTATATTATATGAAACTAAAATTTTATAGTTACATTAAGCTACTTCTTTTTTCCTTTTATTAACTTTATTTAAGTTTGGAATACCAAATGTTATAGCTATTATTCCACAAGCTAACATTAACCAAGGATAATGTAGATATTTAATTAATTCAACAGGAGATATTCCTACCATCCCTGCAGCTGTTAATACTTGTGCACCATATGGAACTATGCCTTGCCAACAAGATGAGAATATATCTAATATACTTGCAGTTTTTCTATTATCTATATCAAATTTTGTAGCTATATCTTTTGCAAGTGGCCCTGCTGTTACTATTGCTATAGTGTTGTTTGCTGTACATAAATCTACTATACTTACTAATGCTGCTATACCAAACTCTGCACCTTTTTTAGTTTTTATTTTACTACTTATAAAATTAAGTATAAAGTCTATTCCACCATTTAATTTTATAAGTTCTACAAGTCCTCCGATTATTATAACAAGTAGACATAATTCATACATTCCTGATATACCACCTGATATAGCTTCTATAAATCCAAATAACCCAAATGAATTTGTAAATAATCCTATTGCACCTGCAAATACTACTCCAAAACTAAGTAAAACAAATACATTTACTCCACATAAAGCCCCTACTAAAACGCCTAAATATGGTAAAACTTTTATAAAATCATATCTATAGCTTGTGCTACCACCTAAACTATACCCTGATGTTATAGTAGCTAATAATATAGCAGTTATAATAGCTGCTGGTAAAACTATTAAGAAATTTACTCTAAATTTATCTTTTAATTCACATCCTTGAGTTTTGGTTGCTGCTATTGTAGTGTCTGATATCATAGATAAATTATCTCCAAACATAGCTCCACCTACAACAGCTCCTATTACTAATGGTGCTGGTATTCCTGTTTTAGCTGCAATTCCTATGCCTATTGGCCCAAGTGCTGCTATTGTTCCCATTGATGTTCCCATAGATATAGATATAAAACATCCTATTACAAATAACCCTGATACTAAAAGATTAGGAGGAAGAATTGATAAACTTAAATTAACAGTTGAGTCAACACCTCCCATTGCCTTAGCTACACTTGAAAAAGAACCTGCAAGTATAAATATCATAATCATAGATATTATATCTATATTACCTGCTCCTTTACAAAATACTTCTATCTTTTCTCCTAAACTAACTTTTCTATTAAGAGAAAATCCTACTATAGTTGCGATTATAAATGCTACTATTGCTGGCATTTTATAAAAATCCCCAGTTATTACCCCGCTACCTAAAAATACTATTAAAAATACACCCAGTGGTAATAATCCTAATATACTACCTTTTTTTGCTTCTTCTTTCATAATATACCTCCCTTTATATTAAAACTTCTAAAGAGTATAATTTTAATTTATTTAAATATACCTGATATTTTTTAATAAAAAAAACCTGAGATAACTCAGGCTTTGACAGCAAAAATTATACTCTCATCTTTCAGCTTATGCTGCAGGATTTAGCACCCGTATAATAATACTGGTTGCTGGGCTTCGTCGGGCCAGTCCCTCCGCCACTCTTGATAAGAATTATTTAATTATTTATATAATAGTTAATTTTCACAATTTTGTCAATATTATTTTTTAATTATTCTAATAAATCTACTTATAAATTATATATATTAATTTTTTATACATCTTAATTTATTATGATATATTAGCAAATAAAAAAGTCATAATTAAATTATGATTTAATTATGACTTTTATGACTATTTATTAATAAATACAGATTTTAATATATTTAATATTTCAGTAAATATCTCAACATTAGATTTTACATTTTCTTTAGCCACTACTATATCTGCTGTTACATCTGTTGCAACTTCCGCAACGTCTTTTACATTTTCACTAATATCGCTGATATTATCAACTAAATTAGGTAATTTACCTACTACTGTATGTATGTCATCAGAATTTGTTGATACCACTGTATTGATATTTTTAATAAATTCATTAATATTTTTTAAAGTTATTATTAAAAATATTAATGCACCTATACCTAATAATGCTAGTATTATATATATTACATTTAAATCTATGTACATAATGTTATTCTCCATAGCAATTATTCTTTATCCTTAGCTTCTTGTGGAGCTTGTAATAATTCTACAACATTAGTATCTACTACGTCTTCATTTTCTTTCTTTTTACTATCTAAATACTCTTTTATTCTTCTCTTAGATTCATTTACATTTGTAGTTAATTTTTCTTTTGTTTTGGCAGCCTTTTCACTTACATTTGTGTTTATATCTTTAGCTGTATTTTTTATATCTTCTCTAGTTTCTTTTCCTGACTTAGGAGCTAATAAAACCCCACCTAGTATTCCTGTTATAGCACCTGTTGCAACACCTAGTGTAGCTATTTTTATCTTTTTATTTCTTTCTTTTGCTTTTTTAGCTTTTTTCTTTTGTTCTATTTTTTTTGCTAAACTCATGCTCATCACTCCTATTGTTAATTTGTATTATACCATTTTTTACTATTTTTCTAATATTTCTAATACATATATACCCAAATTAGTAAGTTTTAAAACAAAATAATTTATTTTTCTATTTATTTTTTTATATTTCAGCTAAATTAAATTATATAAATTAAACTTACATTTTATTTATACGTATGCACATAATAATATAATAATTATGGAAGGTAGGAATTGCTATGAAACATAAAGATATTAAGAAATTTAGTATATTACTTTACATTATTTATATTTTATCTATAATATTTTTTCTATTTAACAAAGAATTTGGAAAAAGCGTAATTAGCTTAATTTCGCTTATAATTACTTTTGTGCTTACTAAAGCTTATTTAAAAAACTTAGCTATACTTGACTGCCCATTGTACATAATTGGAAACATTTTTATATTATCTTCTTTTTTACTAGGTTCATGTTATAGACTTTACGATATAATCCCATTTTATGATGATTTTCTTCATTTTTGGTCTGGATTTATATCTGTTAAAATTGGATTTAATATACTAAAAAATATTAGTAGTAAAAATAATAAACTTTTAATATGTATGATTCTTTTCTTCTTTGCAATGGGCATATCAGCAATTTGTGAAATATGTGAATATTTACTAGATGTCTTATTTAAGATGAATACGCAATCTGGCGGTTTAAAAGATACCATGATGGATTTAATAGATGCTTCATGTGGTGCTTTTTTTATGATTGTATATTACTATAGAAAGTATTTAAGGTAAAATATTATATTAAACTCAACACTATTAAATATAAACAAAGCTACTTAACATATGTTAAGTAGCTTTGTTTATATTTAATATATCTTTTTACAGTAATCATTGTTGAATATAAATAAACAATGAATTATTATATATTTTTCTATAAAAGCTAAATTGTTTAGCCTAGCCTTTTAATAGCTCCTTGGCTTACTTAAGAATTCTTGAACACGTTTCTTCTCTTTCTCACGTTTAGCTTCTTGTTCTTCTTGCTCTTGTTTTAATGCATCTTCATATTTAATGTATTCTATTCCAGCTTCTTCAAATAGCTGCTGGCCTAAGCCTGTAGGATACTCTCCTTTAAATATTACTTTTTTTATTCCTGCTTGAATAATAGATATTGAGCAAAATACACAAGGTTGAGTAGTAGCATACAATGTAGCTCCTTCACAGCTTATTCCATGTTTAGCACATTGTATTATAGCATTTGCTTCAGCATGCCCAGCTCGACATAGTTCTAAGCCTTGTCCTGAAGGTATACCTCTTTTTTTTCTCTCGCAATAGCCAATATCTGAACAATGAATAGTTCCAGCAGGACTTCCATTATAACCTGTAGCTATAATTTGCTTTCCTTTTATAATTACAGCTCCTACTTGTCTTGAAACACACGTACTTCTAACTTTACTATCTTCGGCTATATCCATCGCCCACTCTGTAAATAATTTTCTCATATGATATGCTCCTTCTGTTCATTTATTATTTATAAATATCTTTATATGTCAAAATCCCTATAACCTTAGTTAAATCTAATCATTATACCCGCATCTATAATCTTATTTTTTATTTTCTTAAAATCATCTTAACTCACACGTCATTATTTTTTCAAGAGTTATTATAAATTTGTAATATTTAACTACTTATTTAACATAAATGTATATAATATATTTTTTTAGTAATAATATTACTATCCCTTTAATCATGCTCCTTAGTCATTAATTTTATATAGCTTTATTTTTCAGTTTATTATTAAAAAAAGACAGAAATAAATTCTGTCTTTTTTTAATAATAGCCCTTAAGCATCTACTTAAAGGCATAATATATATTTATATAACATAAAGTTTTGAAATTATCTTATCATATTTACCTCTAGCCAAGCAAATACCACCTGCATACTTTATATATTCTTCTTCACTAAGTTTTCCTTCTTCAACTTCACTAAATCTATCAATAATATTAGAATTATCTAAAAAATCTTCTACACTTTCTAATATACAAATTAAATTTATCTTAAACCCATCTGAATTTAACTTTCTTTCTTGTTTTTCTTCTTTTAAATACACTACTTCATGTTCTTTGTCTAACGTAACCTTTACGAAATCTGAAAGCCTCTTTTCTGTTGGTAATAATACTGAATATTTTTCCATATCTAAAAATATTTCATACAATTCTTTTAGTCTTGCTAACTCTGAACTCATCCTTAATCTCCTTTATATAGCCTACCTATTAATCGTGGTTATACTTTGTACTTTCATTATAATTTCATCTACTTAATTCGTCAACTTTTTACACTAAAATGGTTTTAATTACTAAAAAAAGCATTGAGTTGTTTACTGACTTTCAACTCAATGCCTGTTAATTATTTATTTTTTTTATTATATTCTCTTAGTAGCTGTTCTTCACCCATTTCTACTAATCTTCTACTCATCACACCACCTAAGTTTCCACCTATATGTCCATTTTTATATGATGTATCATTAGATCCATCTATATGACTATTTGATATTCCTAGTTCATTTGCTATTTCTAGTTTCATTTGATTTAGAGCTTGTTTAGCATTACTTATTGCTGGTTTTTTAGACATTTTAATACCTCCTTAAACTTTCTTATATATTTTTATCAAATTTAAATGATATTATTATGTATTTTTGATTTATAAGATTATTAAAATGCTTTTACCTAATATAAAACATTAAACTAAAAAATCACTTGGTTTTATCCAAGTGATTTTTTTATATTAAGAAATCTTCATCTTTTAATTCTTCATATACACCTTTTTGATATCCATTACCTTTAGTCGAGAAAAAGTCGTGATTTTTGGTTTCTGTACTTAGCCCATTTAGTACTATTGGGTTTATTTCACTTACTTTATAGTATTCATTAAACCCTAAATTCTCTAATGCCCTATTAGCATTGTATTTTAAGAAATTTATAACTTCACTTTCAAGACCGCTATCTTTGTATATAGTGTTTGTATAGTTTATTTCATTTTCCATTAAATCTTCAAGTATTTTGTACATTCTATCTTTTAATTCTTCTTTTTTAGCTTCTTCAAACTTTTCATATATTTCTTGAGAAAGAAGTCCTATATACTTTCCATGTAGTGATTCATCTCTAAGTATAAGAGATATTATTTCTCCACTTGCAACCATTTTACCTTGGCCTGCTAGATATAGTGGATAGAAAAAACCTGAGTAGAATAAAAAGCTTTCTAAGAATACACTTGTTACCATAGATAAATATAAACTTTCTTCATCTTTTGTATTTTTATATTGGGCTAGTACTAAGTCCGCCTTTTTCTGAAGTGTTTCTTCACTTTCTATCCATTTAAATAATTCTTCAATTTCATCATTAGAAAGCAGTGTCATAAATATAGATGAGTAACTTTTAGCATGTATTTCTTCCATAGTTCCCATAAATGATAATACTGCTTTTCTTTGAAGGTTATCTGTAAGGCTCATCATAGATGGTACCCCATCATTTCCTTGCTTAGTGTCTAGTAATGTAAGTCCACCTAATACTTTTTTATATAATTCTTTTTCTTTTTCATTTAATTCATTAAATACTTTTAAATCTTTTGAAACTGATATTTCCTCTGGTAACCAAAATTGTTTTACATTTTGTTCCCAAAAGGCTTGAGTAAATCCATCATCTTCTTTATTCCAGTTTACTGCTTTGTGTATTTTTTCTAATTTAAATGTCATAGTACTCCCCCTTATACTGAACACATAAGACACTCATTGTTGTCTCTAGTCATTTTAGTTCTTGTGTAGTAAAGACTTTTTAGTCCTTTTTTGTAAGCATATATATATAATCTAGCTATATCTCTAGTTGTTTTATCATCTGTTACAAATAATGTTGTTGATATACCTTGGTCAACATGATTTTGGACTGTTGAAACTATATCTATAACTTTTCTCATATCCATTCTATATGCAGATTGGTAATAAAGCATGTTTTCATTAGTTAAAAATGGCATAGGATATATAGTTGTAGAATCACCATATGTTCTAACTTCAACCGGCTCTGTAATTGGCATTATACTTGATGTTGCATTTTGAACATAACTAATACTTTGAGTTGGTGCTATTGCTGTTAAGTATGCATTATATAATCCATGTACTTTTACTTCATCTAATAAAGCTTCCCATTCTTTAGTTGTAGGTATATGTATACCTTCAAACAATTTTTTTACTTTATCTGTCTTAGGTAAGTATGAATTTTTATAATATTTTTTTAATACATTACTATCTTTTCCTTTTGCATATTCTGATTTTTCAAACCCAACAAATGTTTTATTTCTCTCTTTAGCTATATTCATAGATGACTTTATAGCAAAATGTCTAACTATTGCAAAAAATACATTACAAAAGTCTATTGCTTCTTCTGATGTATAAAGTATATTTTCTCTTACTAAGTATCCATGTAAATTCATAGCTCCAAGACCTACTGCATGTGACGAATCATTTCCATTTTTTATTGTTGGCACTTCATTTATACTAGTGTTATCAGAAACAAAAGTTAATGCTCTTATTGCAGTATCAATCGTATTTTCTATATCTTTATTATCCATTACATTAGCAATGTTTAAAGAACCTAAATTGCAACTTATATCTTGTCCCCATATATTTTCTCCAGCATATCCTTTTATATTTGATGGTGTTTGGTATTGAAATATTTCACAACATAAATTAGACATTTTGATTTTACCAACGTCTTTTAGTATATGTTCTCTATTTGCAGTATCTAAAAATACAACATATGGGTATCCACTTTCTTGTTGCATCTGTGCTATCTTTGTTAGCATTTTTCTAGGATTTATTTCTTTTTTTCGTATATCTTCATCATTTTTTAAAATATCATACCATTTTTCCATATCCATCTCATCAAGATTTATATTATATTTTTTATAAACAGAATGAGGATAAAATGCATAAGCCACCTCATTTTTCTCTGCCAATTCCATAAATTTATCTGGTATTAATGCCCCTAAAGATAATGATGCTAATCTTATTTTTTCATCTGCATTTATCTTTTTGGTATCCATAAGTAATTCAAAATCTGGATGAAATACACTTAAATATACAGCCCCGGCACCTTGTCTTGCACCCATTTGGTTAAAGTAGGTAAATGACTGTTCTAGCATTTTGGCAACTCCTACCACACCGCCTGCTGCTCCTTCTATGTCTTTAATAGGGTCTCCTGAAGCTCTTAACCTTGATAGATTAAGTGCTACCCCACCACCTATTTTAGACAAATGATTTGCTGATGAAATTGCATATGATATACCTTCTGTACTATCTTCTATAGATATCAAAAAGCACGATACCATTTCTCCTGCTCTAGCTCTACCTGCATTTAAAAATGTAGGTGTTGCTGGTTGAAATTCTTGTTTTACTAGTTTCTCTGCTAATTTTCTTACTAAATTTTTATCACCATTTCCAAGTGCTAAAGATACTATGAGAACTTTATCATTATAGCTTTCTAATATTTCTTTATTGTCATTAGTCTTAAGTGCATAGTTTTGATAAAACTTATTTGCACTCATATATGAATTAAATTTAAATCCATAATTTTTTATGATTCTTTCTATTTCTTTTATAAAATTTATATCATATCTTTCTATTACTTCTTTAGAATAGTAATTATTATCTATTAAATATGATAGCCTTTCTTCAAGACTATTAAATACCTTTGTTCTAGGTTTTATATATTCATTTATATAACTGTATAATGCTTCTTTATCTTTTTCTAATTGATATTTTCCTTCTTTATTTTTTATTATGACTTGATTATTTAGTTCTATCCAGTTCATTTTTCCCACCTTTTATTTAATGTTTTACTAATCATTATCTACCACTTATAGATATAATATTTAAACCAAATACTATATATTGTATATACACCAATAAAAGTATTCTTAATCTATTATTATATTTTATTTTTTTTATTCTTTTTAATATATAGTTTTTTCAACACATAAGGCATTGATAATTTTTTATAATTGCTTTTTTTATTTACAAATAATATTCATTATGATATTCTTAAGTTAAGTGGGAACTTATATTTTATATAAGTATTACGCTAGCCCAAATAAAGGCACTTATCTTTTGATAGGTGCCTTTCCGTTTTTATAAGTACAAAAAATTTCTTTACAATACATAAATAAAGAACTACAATGTTTTTGAAAAGATATCTAACTAGGGGTGCCTTTTAGGCTGAGAAATGATAAATTCATTAACCCTTCGAACCTGATGTAGTTTATACTACCGTAGGAAAGTTACTTTTGTGTTTATTAATAGCTATAAAACAAATATAGTCTATTTATTAATACATATTTTGAGAAGCTTTGCCTTATGGTAAGGCTTTTTTTATTTATTAAAATATAATAAGGGGGATTTTAATATGATGTATACTACTCAAATGGATGCTGCTAAAAAGGGGATAATTACTAAAGAAATGGAAATAGTAGCAAAAAAAGAAAATATGGATGTTAATATTTTGAGAGAGCTAATATCTAAAGGTAAAGTAGCAATACCTGCTAATAAAAATCATAAATCTTTAAATCCTGAAGGTGTAGGCGAAAATCTAAGAACCAAAATAAATGTAAATTTAGGTATATCAAAAGATTGTTGTGATATTGATGAAGAGATGAAAAAGGTTAATTTGGCATTAGATATGAAAGCCGAAGCTATAATGGATTTAAGTTCTTTTGGTAAAACCAAAGAATTTAGAAAAAAACTTATATCATCTTCTAATGCTATGATAGGAACTGTTCCTATATACGATGCTGTTGGTTTTTACGATAAAGAATTAAAAGATATAACTGCTAAAGAATTTTTAGATGTAGTAAGAAATCATGCAAATGATGGTGTAGACTTCGTTACTGTACATGCTGGTATAAACAAAGAAACTGCATCTGTTTTTAAAAGAAACAAAAGACTTACTAATATAGTATCTAGAGGCGGTTCTTTAATGTATGCTTGGATGGAGCTTAACCAACGTGAGAACCCTTTTTATGAATACTTTGATGAATTACTTGATATATGCGAAGAATATGACTTAACATTAAGCCTTGGAGATGCTCTAAGACCTGGGTCTATAAATGACTCTTCAGATGCTTGTCAAATAAAAGAATTAATGATATTAGGTGAACTTACTCTAAGAGCGTGGAAACGAAATGTTCAAGTAATAATAGAAGGTCCTGGACATATGTCATTAGATGAAATTGAGTCTAATATGTTACTTGAAAAGAAACTTTGTCATGGTGCACCATTTTATGTGCTAGGTCCTATAGTTACAGATATAGCCCCTGGATATGATCATATAACAAGTGCTATTGGAGGTGCCTTAGCTGCTAGTTATGGAGCTGACTTTTTATGTTATGTAACCCCAGCAGAACATTTAAGACTACCTAACTTAGATGATGTTAAAGAAGGTATTATAGCTACTAAAATAGCTGCTCATGCTGCAGATATCGCAAAGAAAATTCCTAAATCTAGAGATATAGATAATCAAATGAGTAAAGCTAGACAAGAACTTGATTGGGAAAAAATGTTTGAACTTGCTATTGACCCACAAAAAGCTAGAAGATATAGAAAAGAGTCAACTCCTAAACATGATGATAGCTGTACAATGTGCGGTAAGATGTGTTCTATGAGAAATATGAATAAAATAATGAGTGGTAAAGACTTAAATTTATTAAGAGCAGATAATTAGTTACATACTTAATTTAATATTATAAATATCTATTATATTCTTTGCATAACTAAGTTTCATCATATTTTAATGATTTACAAAAGAATACATAAAGTGGTATACTGTCCTTTATAAATATATATTTTTGGAGGAATATTAATGGCATTTATAATATTAATATTAGGTTTTATTTTCCTTATAAAGGGTGCTGACATATTTGTCGATGGTGCTGCTTCAATTGCTAGAAAATTTAATGTTCCAGCTATGGTTATAGGTCTTACTATAGTAGCTATGGGTACATCTGCACCTGAAGCCGCAGTAAGTATTACATCTTCATTAGCAGGACAAAATGATATGAGTGTTGCTAACATCGTAGGCTCTAACTTTTTTAACATACTTGTAGTGTTAGGTGTATCTGCAATAATTGCAAAGTTACCAGTTCAAAAAGATACTATAAAAAAAGATACTCCATTTTTAATAGGTATAAGCTTTATGTTGTTACTATTTTCACTTGATTTACATATAAATAGATTTGAAGGTATTTTTTTCTTATTAGTATTTGCCTACTTCTTAATAAATACTGTAAAAAGTGCTAAAAACTCTAATAATGAAGAAGACTTATCTGGTGGTGAAAGTGCTATAGCTATAGAAGCTGAAGTAAGTGAAGATGTTCCTATGTTTAAAACAATTATATTAAGTTTAATTGGTATAGCAGGAATTATTGTTGGTGGAGATATGGTTGTTGATTCTGCCACGACTATTGCAACATCATTTGGTATGAGTGCAAACTTAGTTGGACTTACAATAGTTGCAGTTGGTACTTCACTTCCTGAATTTGTTACTTCTATTATGGCTATAAAAAAGGGTGAAACTGAAATAGCTATAGGTAATGTAATAGGCTCAAACGTATTTAATATACTTTTAGTTTTAGGTTTAGCTACAACTATAAGTCCGATATCTATAAGTACATTTGCTCTTATAGATATAATATTTATGACATTTATAACAGTTTTACTTTATATCTTTATGAAAAAAGATAATTGTCTTGTAAAAAAACAAGGTTTTATATTAATAGCTTTATATATAGTATATATGATATATACTATAGTTAGGTAATCTAAAAAAGGAAGAACATAATTATGTTCTTCCTTTTTATTCGCTTATTATATTTGTATTATTTATATTCTTATATTCTAATTTATTTATTGCAAATATAATTCCAAAACTTATGATAGAAATTATTATTGAGCATATAAATATGGCTTTCATTCCATATAAGTCTATTATATTTCCATATATAAGTTTTATAACTGATGACCCAATTCCTATACAAAAAGTGTATATAGTCATGGCTGTAGTGTATAATTTTTTTTCTACTACGTTTCCTATAAAGTCAAAAACAGTTATAGTCATTATAGCTATTGCTACACCATGAGAAGCTGATGCTAATATAAATAATGCTATATTATTTGTAAATGTATATATTATCCATCTAATAAAAAGTGCAATTGCACTTACAGTAATCATTTTTGTATTTCCATATTTTTTTAAAAGATCTTTGGTCTTAACCATAAAATAAAGTTCTGGAGCTACCATAAACACAGTCAACATTCCTACAAGTTCCTTGCCTGCTCCTAAGTTTAATAAATGTATACCTTGGTAGGCGCTTACCCCATCACTTAAGGCAACAATACTTATACTTGCTAAAAGTATTAACACATATTGTTTATTAGTAAATAATTTTTTTATATCTACTTTTAAATTTAACTTTTCTTTAGACTCCATTTCTTTAGGTGTATTTAAATATGGAGTTATAAATAAACATAGTAGCATACTAAACATAAACATGTAGAAAAATGCCAAATCATTTCCTGTTAAATTCATTATATGACCACAAATAAAAGCAGATAGTGCATATCCTATAGAACCTAATACCCTTACTTTTCCATAATTTTTGTTTTGTTCTTTACAATATGAAGTTGTTATAGTATCTGCAAGTGGCAATAATGAATTTCTAAACATTTCAAAAAATATCGCTACTATAAATATCGGTATAAAAGACGTTGTTTTTGAATATAAATATCCCAGTAAAAATGCTACTAATACATTTATCCATAATATAAGCTTTTGTTTTTTTATAATATCACTTATAATCCCCCATATAGGTACAAGTGCTATACCAATTATAGATGGTATTGATACTATAATCCCTATTTGCGATGGACTAAAGTTTAATGTTTTTTCTAAGTATACAGGTAAATAAGTCATAAATGACCCCAATCCTATAAACATACATAAGTATTTTATATAAAATTTAGACATAATATTCCTCCTCTTATAAGAATATACCATAATATTGTTAGTTTTTGTACAATCATTTTTTTTATATTTTTTAGAAAATTTAGGTATATTTATTAGTATTTAAGGTAATTATTTAAATAAATAAAAAAAGTGTGTACATTTGCTTAAATAAGTGTTACACTTAAATTACAGTAAATCAAGAAATAATCTTGATGTAGGTTTATAGGAGAATTGAAAATGATTCAAGGAATAGTAAAATGGTTCAATAGTGAAAAAGGATTTGGATTTATATCTGTAGAAGGTGGAGATGATGTATTCGCTCATTTCTCAGCTATACAAGTTGATGGATTCAAAACTTTAGAAGAAGGTCAAAAAGTAAGCTTTAATATAGTTGAAGGTGCTAGAGGTCCTCAAGCTGAAAACATAACTATATTATAATCATATAGATACGTTTTAAAGACTCAAATTTATTTGAGTCTTTTTTATTTATTAATTTTAATAATCATAAATTTTCTGAATATAGCAACAATTAAAAATGTCTATGTTATTTTTTACATAGACATTTTTAGAAATACAAAAGTATTTATAGATACAATGTTTTATAGTATATAATTTACATATCTTTTTTATCTCGAGTTACATCATTTATCCAATTGCCACTTTTAACTCTTATAAATCCAACTATACCTTTTAATATTTCATCACTTTTTAATAGAAAAAATACAATAGGTATTGGTAAATTAAATATAAATGCACCTATAAATCCAAGTGGTATAGATAATCCCCACATAAATATCATTTCATATTTAAATACATACTTATTATCTCCTCCTCCTCTTAAAACACCCATCATAAGATTTGAAGATAAAGACCTAAACAATGCTACTATAGCTGTTGCTGTCATTATTTCTTTTGATATTAATTTCGTTTCTTGTGATATATTATAAAATCCTAATATCACATCTTTACATAAATAAATCATTAAAGCTGATATAACTCCAACTATTATGCTTAGTATGATTATAGTGTTTGCATATTCTTTTACTTTTTCATAGTTTCCTTTACCTATAGCATTACCTATTATAACTGATGAAGCACTAGATAATCCTTGTATAAATAAAGTTGCAAATTGATTTACTACATTATTTATGCTATTTGCTGCAACTACACTAGTCCCCATCCTACCAACTATTATAGATATCATAGACGATCCTACTGACCAACATAGTTCATTAAAAAATATGGGATATGTTACTTTTACATAATCATTAAATATTATTTTATCTATTTTCAAAATATAATTTAACCTATATTTTATTTTACTTTCTTTAAAAATTATATATGCAAATATTATAAAAAATTCTATTATCCTAGATATAACAGTTGCAATAGCTGCTCCTTTAATTCCTAATGGACTTATCCCAAACCTTCCAAATATTAATATATAATTTAAAAATATATTTATAAATAAAGATATACTATGTATGATCATAGGTATTTTAACAGTTTTAATGGACCTAAGTACACCGACAGTAGAAACTGTTAATGAATAGAATACATAACTTATACTAACTATCCTTATATACTTCTCCCCCATTGATATAACTGATATATCATCTGTAAATAGCTTCATAAATGCACCTGGCATAACCATAGCCACTAATACAAATAATATTGATAGTGCTATACTTAGCCAGTATGTAATAGTAATTACCTTGTGTATTGATTTTATATCTTTTTTCCCATAGTATTGAGAGCACATAACGTTAGAGCCTCCAGAAATCCCAAACATTAATATCATCAATATAAAAAAAAGATGATTAGCTATAGCTGCTGATGATAACTCTACTTCGCCTAGTCTACCTAACATAACAGTGTCTGCCATATTAACAGATACTGTTATTAAATTTTGTATAGCTATTGGTATTGATATATCTATTATACTTTTATAAAACGATTTATCTTTTGTCATATACACTTATATTCATTCCTTTCACAAGTACATATATATCTTTTGTATTATTTAAAAGTTAATACATGTACTTATTTACTATTTATGTATATAAAAAAGACTAAGATTTAATCCTAGCCTTTTTATGATTAATCACATCTATATGTAGTTTTTCGTATTTTTGATTTTATATTCTAATTTTTTAGTCAAACATTATATCTATTATATCATCTACTGACATTTTACTAAGAAAATTTCCACTATCTGTATTACTATCTATAAGCTCTTTTACTAATTCTTTTTTCATTTCTTGTAATCTTATAATTTTTTCTTCTACTGTATCTTTAGATATTAGTTTTATAACATTAACAACATTTTTTTGCCCTATTCTATGAGCTCTATCACTTGCTTGATTCTCTACTGCAGGATTAAACCATGGGTCAAAGTGTATAACTATAGATGCACTAGTTAAATTTAAACCTGTACCTCCTGCTTTTAACGATATTAAAAACACATTATCATTATTTTTATTGAAATCTTTAACTAAATTAACTCTATCTTTTGGGTTAGTTTTTCCATCTAAATAGCTATAGCTTATATTTTCATAGTCTAATCTATCTTTTATTTTCTCTAATACTTTTGTAAACTGTGAAAATACTAATATTTTTTTGTCTTTATTTTCTTTTAACAATTTTACAAGCACCTCTAATTTAGAGTTTTTTATCTCATAGTTTTTAACCATTAATTCAGGGGCTATCGCTAACTGTCTAAGCTTAGTTAAATAAGATAATACAGACATATTATCATTTATTTGAATTTTATTTTTAGCTAAACTAAGTAAACCTAAGTATGCCTTTTTATGTTCTTTGTTAAGCTCTACATAATACTTTTGCTCAATTTTTTCTGGTAATTCATTTATAACTTCTTTTTTTGTTCTTCTTAATAAAAATGGTTTTATAAGCTTTTTTAAATCGTCTATATTACCTTTGTCTAAAAATATTTTTTTAAACTTTGATTTATCATATAAATATCCTGGCATTACAAAGTCAAATATAGACCATAACTCTATTAAGTTATTTTCTATTGGAGTTCCAGTTAGCGCAAACTTAACTTTTGCATTAATTTTTTTTACAGACTTAGCTATTATAGAATCTGGATTTTTTATATTCTGGGCTTCATCTATTATACAGTAATCAAATTTTATATTTTTATATTTTTCTGTATCGTTTTTGTAGGTTGTATAAGTTGTAAGTATTACATCATAATTATCTATATGATTTATAACATCCTCTCTTTTAGACTTATAAGCTAGACCTATTTTTAGATTAGGAGAAAATCTTTTAAATTCTTCAAGCCAATTATAAATAAGTGATGTTGGTGTTAATACAATAGCTTTTTTATTTTCATTAGATTGTAAAAAAGCTATTGTTTGTATTGTTTTACCTAACCCCATCTCATCTGCTAAAATTCCTCCAAACTCATATCTAGACAAAGTTTTTAAAAATTCATATCCTTTAATCTGATACTCTCTAAGTTTTGCATTTATATTAGGCTGATCAATTTTTAAATTTTCTACTTTTTTAAAGTTCTCGACTATATTGTCTATATGATGACTTCCTTTTATAATAGAACTATCATTATCTTCTATATATTTTTTTAGATATAGTGATTTATTATTGTCTATTTTCATAGAAGTAAGATTTTCATACATCCCCAAAGTATCTATTAGTTCTAATGATTCTTTTAAATTCTTCTCACTTAAATCCAAGTAATTTCCACTTTTAAATCTATATAATTTATTGTTTTCTTTATATGCATTATATATATTTTTATATTCACCTTCACTTATTCCATCTATTTCTAGTCTTGCATTCATATAACCATCTTTTGATGATAATATATTAAATGTTATATTTGGATTTAACTTTGTGCCTTCTTTACTTTCATATTCTTTATCATTATTTAAATCTTCTATACCCTTTAGTACTATCGCTACTATGTGAGAGCATAAATTATTAGATTTTATACTTTGTGACTCTGAAAAACAATCACAACTTACATTTGATATTTCTCTAGTTTTAGTATTTATACTTATCATTGATGTATAATCTCTTCTTCTTTGTTCATCTAACACAGTTCCATAAAATATACATTTACTGCCATTTTGTTTAGCATAATTATTTAAAATTACTCCATTTTTGTATATGTAATGTCCAGAATTGTATTTACTTCTATCTGTATATGTTTTTAATATTTCTTCTATATTTATATTCATTTTATCCACCTTGTTTAATTTTTTGTAAATCTAATTTATCACTATAAAAAATTAAAAGCTACCCTTTTTGTAAAAAATAAGTGTAGGACGTGTCCTACACTTATTTTTTACTTAATATATACTTAAAATTGATGTTAAACTAGGATCATTTAATAAATAATCAAAGTAACTATGGGCTGAAGTATATCCAATTCCATACTTTTCATTTTTATTATCTACATTTTTATATTCTTCTAAAGCACTCTTTACTGTATTATAGTCCTTCATATTATTAACTTTGTATATATCTCTTTTATCGTTAGGTATATTTGATACATAGTTAGGCTTCATAAAATATCTTGCATCATCTACTTTATGTTCATCACTAAGCTTTTTTAATACTTGACCATTTTTTCTGTGCATTATATGATCATCATATTTATAGTGATGTGCTATATGTGTAACGCTTCCTAACTTTTTTTCAAAGTTTAGTATAGTCTTTTCCATTAGATCATAATGAGTTCCTGGTTTTTTAGCTTCATCTGCTAGTATTATTACATTATCTTTTTTTACTCCTAGTTTATTTAGACATGCTTTAAACTCATTGTTTCTTAGTCTTTCTTTTTCTTTTCTATCTATACCCTTAAATTTTGGGTTATTTTTAAACACATTAACTCCCGACCCATCTGATACTAAAGTTACATATACATTGTCCGTTCCACATTCTTTAATAGCATCTACTATAGCAGTTCCTCCCCATAAAACCTCATCATCTTGATGTTGTGGGTAAAATACCACATGATCTTTAAATCTTTTAATATTGCCATTATTATACTGAGAGTATGCTGTATGTACACCAAATATTACTAACACAACTATTATTATCCCCATTATTTTTTTATCTTTTTTGTCTTTCATTTTCACACCACCTACTATTTTTATTTATATGTCGAAAATAGTCGTCTTTAAGCTTATTTTATATTAGCATACTTTACATCTAAATTATATGAAATTTAATATATTGAAATTTTTTTGTTACCGTTTTGAAATTTTTTTGTTACTTTTTAAATGTTTTTTATATAAATTAAGCTTTATACCCTTAATAATTTTAATAATTGAAAAGAAATAGGGGATAATTAGCCATATCACTATTTATCCCCTATTTCTTTTACTCTATTTAATAAAAACTTACATTTTTTATTACTCTGCATCAAAATCTATATGAAACTTTCCTTCTGGTGAATTTATATCTAAATAAGATAAATTAAAATTTTCATCCATTACGTCTATTTTATATTCAAATAAAACATCATCTTCTTTCTTAGACATAAATATGTAGCTACCATTATCTTTATCTTCTATTTCATCACATATTTCTTCATATATTTCTTCACCACTTACACTTCTTTGGTATCCAGAATTTTTTATTTTCTCTTCTATTAATCTGTATATTTCTTCCATGTTAAACTTCCTTTCTAGTTAAACTACTATATATTATATACTTACATAGTATTTGTTAATTCATAATTATATCATTTAAATATACAGCATAACAATATTTATAAAGTTATTTTCTCTAATATAAGTTTATTTAACATTTACATATATTGCGAAATTATATTATATATAATATGCTTATCTAAGAGGTGATAATATGAATATATTAGAAAATGATAAACTTATAATAGAATCTAAAAATAGTGGTGCTGAACTAACTAGAATATACTCTAAAGATCTAAAAAAGGAAATACTATGGAATGGAGATAGCACTCATTGGTCAAGACACTCTCCTATATTATTTCCTATAGTCGGTAGATTAAAAGACAACAAAACTTATATAGAAGATAAGTTCTATAATATGAGTCAACATGGATTTGCTAGAGATATGGATTTTGAAATTATTTATAATGATAATACCTCAATAACTTATAGATTAATATCTAGTGATGAAACTAAAAAACTATATCCTTATTCTTTTGAACTTTTAATAAAATATACTATTATTAATAATAGCATAAATACTAATTGGATTGTTTTAAACAAAGATACAAAAGATATGTATTTTTCAATAGGAGCACACCCGGCATTTAATATATATGATGATTTGTGCAATTACTACCTAGAGTTTAAATCTAGAGATATAGTAAAAAGAATAAGCTTAGAGGGTCCTTATTTTAATAGTGTAAAAGAAGTTTATAATTTAAACAATTTAAGATTAGAACCTAAGATTTTTGAAAAGGATGCATTAATATATACTAATATAGATAGTATTAACTTAAAATCTAATAAATCTAAAGATTACATAAACATTAATTTTAAAGATTTTCCACTAGTTGGAATATGGACTCCTTACTACAAAGATACAAACTCTACTGCTCCATTTGTATGTATTGAACCATGGTTTGGACTAGCTGACAGTGTAAATTCGGATAAAATATATACTAACAAAGCTTATATAAATAAACTTAAACCTTTAGAGTCATTTAATAGTTTATATACTATAACTATAGAAAAAGAGTAAGGATTAACTTACTCTTTTTCTATATGTTAATTATCTTTATTAATTAATTTTTTATATGGTTTTTGTATAATTATATCTACAACTTCGCCTATTGCTATGTAAATTAATATTTTTGGTTCTGTAAAAGTTATATAAATAAATATACCTATTATAATGACTATTAATCCTATAATTTTTATTAAAATCTTTTTATTGTCTTCATCATAGTCTAAATCGTCTAAGCATCTGTCAAAATCTTCTTTAGCTCCTAAGCTATAAAGTCTTTCACATACAAAAGCTACCCAAAATAGTGGCATATTTACATCATAAAACAATTTATATGCAACTAGAGCTAATATAGAAAATAATAAAGATGAAATAACTACATTATCCTTACTCTTAGCTTTCACTTAAATCATCCTTTCCATATATAAAATATCATACAATATTACTTTTTTCTACATAATTTCTAATTTATATTATAAAAATAAAGAGCTGCCTTATAAAGCAACTCTTTATTTTTATCCAATTATAGCATCTTTAATTTTTCTATTTATGTTATCCATATACTTATCTCGTTTTATTTTGTATTCATTATAAGAGTCTATATTTCTACATATGCTATTTATTTCATTTCTAACTACATTATTTATACTATCTAAACTTTGTTCATATAATATCTCTATAGAATCTATTTGTATTAATGTACTTGCTACCTCCATATATATATCATGTAATATATATTTACTATCTGATTTAAAATTAAGCTCTAGTTTACCTTGATGTTTTATAGGGACTATTTTTTCTTTTATAAATAATATAAAGTTTTCGAAATCCTTTTTATTATTAAGAGGCTCTACTTCAAATAGTATCCTAAAGAATAAGTTCCATATAAATTCACAGTTTAGCTTGCTCATTATAAAGCTACCTAGTTTTTCACAAAATTCATCTTCAAATTCAGGGCTTTTACCAAATTTTATTTTCGAGTTAAAGTCTATATCTTTCTTAGCTATCTCATTTAGCCTCATAAGACCTTGTATTGTTGTATCTTCACTTATATCTAAGCCATCTTTATTCTTATTAAATGAATAGTTTATAATAGTTTCACAAGGCTTTTTAAAATCTACTATAAATCCTATATCTTTTTCCATTTTTTCAGCAAAAGTATCATATGCAATTTTAGCTAAAAACTTTTCCATAGACTTTTGCTTTAATGTTTTATCTTTTGAAGTGTTTTCATTAAAAGATTTATAAACAGATAAAAGCTGGTTGTCTATCATTGCTAGATTATTTTTTATTGATGCCATAACATCACTTAAAAATTTATCTACCATTACATAAGTATTATTTTTATATATAACTTGATGTTCTATATCACTCCAAAATATATTTACCATGGATTTTATCTGTATTTCAAAATTTATTTTGTTTTTTCCATATGTAAATAAACCATTTATTCTATATATTTCAAATCCATTTTTTTGTTTTCGTGGCTGCTCTTTATCTAGCCTTATCTTAACCTTGTCATTACTTTTATTATAAAAATATATATTATCATCTGTAGTATCAAAATAAGACTTTAATACTTTATATATTAATTTCTCTTCTTCTATAAATCTACACTCTAGTCTTACACCTATTAAGTCTGATAGATTATGTATAAGCTCTTGTGGTGTCTCATATCTTTTTAAATATCTATTTCTTATTATTTTTTCTCTTAAACTATATTCTGTTTTTACTCTTGAATTAACATTTAAATATTCTTGGTCACTAGATTCAAGTATATTTTCAAAATAGTTCTCTAGTTCTTTTGATAGCATATTTAATGTAGGTGTTAAGGAGTTTAATAAATCAATTGACTCGTCTATAAATTCAAATTCTTTAAGGCTCATAATATTCTCCTATTTCTTTTTAGTACTTAAATTTTACACAAAAAAGGGACATTTATCAAATGTCCTTTTTAAATTTTACTGTATACTTATACCAAAATGAGTATTTTAAATAAATTTAGTAAATACTCATTTTTAGCATACATTATATATTATTTATTATTTTTCCCTTAAGTATTTTAAATTCTACTTCATCTATTACACCTAAGTCGTATAAATTTTTTATCTTTAATAATTCATTTTCTACATCATAGGATAAATTTTCATTAGAGTTATTAATTTTATAATTCTCTTTTAAATTATTATCAGCAATTGGCTCTACATTATTACTTATAAATGTATTTTCATTTACAAATATTTCTTTGCTACTTATTATGTCTTCTACTTCTATATTATTTATATCTCTTTGTAATATATTGTTGTCATATACCCTTACACTTTGAACTCTTACTAATTTTTCTATATAATTTTTTATCATAAGACTATTTCTAAGCTTTAAATTATCATTTTCGTAAAGACTATAGATCACTTCTTTTAAGCTGTCTTTTGATTCTTTACTTAATATAAATCCTTTATTAGTTAATATGTCTAGGCATATTTCATATAATTCAATATTTGTATAGTCCTCAAAGTCTAACCATATAGGGAATCTATAATTTAAAGACTCATTTAATAAAACTAATTCTTTCATTTTATCTTTTTGGCCAGATAAAACTATTTTTATTTTATTTTTATTGTTATCTATAAATTTTAAAAGTATAGAAATTATTTCTTTGTAATTATTAATATCTAATAATAAGTGAGCCTTATCTATTAATACTATTTTACCTAAAGATTTATTTAGTATATCTTCTAATTTTAAGCCACTATTTATTTCACCTATTATTTCTCTTATATCAATTTCTACTATATTCTTAGACTTTATCATATCCCTTGAGTAATACATTTCTGCTAATATGTTTAAAATAGATTTTTTACCTGTTCCTACATTTCCTGTAAATACTATGTTACTATACTTATTTCTATTATTTTTTTTGCCTAGTTTTACTCTCTTTTCTTGTATTTTAATAAGTTTGTATTCATTTCTTAAAAATTCTTTTGCTTTTTCATTTCCTTTAAGAGATTTAAGTTTTTCTTCTAAATCAAACTCATACTCTGATACTTTAATTTTTTCTATATCTTTAGTTGTAATTAGATTCATTTCATAGGTGCTTATGTTTTCTTCTGCTATTCTTATGCTTTGATTTCTTATTAGATTTTCTACATAATTTCTAACCATTCTACCATTTCCTGATGTAGAATCTGATTCTTCATATATATCTTCAAAGCTTTTTTTAAGAGATACATATGCATTTTTAGATAATTTGAATCCTGTTGAATCTATTAAATTAATAGCCATTTCTAATAGTTCATTTGGGTTGTAATCTTCAAAAGTTGTCCAAATTGGGAATCTTGATTTTAATCCTATATTAACATCAAAGAAATCTTCCATCTCTTCTTCATATCCTGCAAGTATTACTACAACCTCTTTAGAATAGTCTTCTATAAGCTTAAGAAGTGTTTCTGTAGCCTCTCTACCTAATGAATCATTAGCTAATGTATAGGCCTCATCTATAAATAAAACTCCTCCTATAGCCTCTTTAAACTTTTCTTCA